>QQUB01000059.1 GCA_008501835.1 Bacteroidota bacterium | reverse complement strand
AAGTTGTGGATGCTGAAAGTGCTTATAATACTGCGATAGAAAGAGGCGCAAAATCAGCAGCTCCCCTTCAGGTGATGGAGGACGAATATGGCGTGATCAGAAGGGCGTCCATTTATACTTACGGAGAGACCATTCACACTTTCGTTGAGCGTAAAAATTACAATGGTCCTTTCATGCCAGGATTTGTAGAGAGAAAGAGTACTATGGAAATCAAACCTCTTGGCTTCCGCTACATCGACCACTGTGTTGGAAACGTGGAGTTAGGACAGATGAATGAGTGGGTGGAGTTCTACAAAAATGTTATGGGCTTCAATTTATTGTTGTCTTTTGATGACAAGGATATCTCCACGGAATACACTGCTCTGATGAGTAAAGTGGTTTCAAATGGAAATGGTTTTATCAAATTTCCGATTAACGAACCTGCTGATGGCCGTAAAAAATCCCAGATTGAAGAGTATCTCGATTTTTACAAAACTGCGGGTGTGCAGCACGTTGCCATGGCGACAGATAACATCATCTACACTGTTGATCAATTGCGTAAGAACGGTGTGGACTTTTTGTATGTGCCTGATAACTACTATGATGATCTCACCGAAAGGGTAGGAGAGATCAAGGAGGAAATTGAAGAACTGAGAAGACTTAATATTCTGGTCGATCGTGATGAGGAAGGATATTTGTTGCAAATTTTCACAAAGCCTGTTCAGGATCGCCCAACCGTATTTTATGAGATCATTCAGCGCGCCGGTGCCAAGTCGTTTGGTAAAGGTAACTTCAAGGCGTTGTTTGAATCTATCGAGCGGGAGCAAGAATTGAGAGGAACGCTATAAAAAATCCTCAAAGGTTTAACCGCAAGTTGAACGAAGAGAAATCCCGGCAATGCTTGCCGCGGACAGGTTCCCGTGCTTTAGCCGGGAGTTAACAAGGTGTGCGCAAGGTTCGTAGGTATCGGATCTTGCGCTTTTTTTTTGCGTTCAAAATAAGTTTTTGAACGGGCCTTTACAATCATCGAATCTAATCCATACATTTACCGGATGAATGCCAAAAGCTTAATTAAATCCTTTTTTACTCAACTCCGGGTTAAACTGCTCGCTTCCAATCCGGCTATTGTGCGCTGGTATTATAAATCGATGTGGAAGCCCAAGCCCGGTACCTTTGTTGAGTTTTTGGATGAATATTCCAGAAAGGCCCCTAATGTTTTCTTCATACAGGTGGGGAGTAACGATGGTGTCCAGCACGATCCGTTGTATAAATTTATAAAAAGAGACCAGTGGAAAGGCATCATGATGGAACCTCAGGCCACTGCTTTTTCCAAGTTGACAAAAGTATATCCGAAAGGGCAGGTTCATCTGGTGAATAAGGCCATTGCCGAAAATAACGAACCCAAAAAACTGTACAAGATTGCCTTTTCAGACGATCGGTGGGCCAGCGGGATCAGTTCCTTTTTGCGGCAGCATGTGGAGGACAGGATTGCTGACGGGCATGTGGATCGTCAATGTAAGAAATATGGAATCATACCTCCGGAAAATAAGGAAGATTATATTACCTATGATGAAGTACAGTGCGTAAGTTTTCCAACTTTGCTTAAAGAGTATGATGTTAAAAAAGTAGACCTCCTACACATCGATACGGAGGGGTTTGATTATGAGGTTATTAAATTATTTGACTTTAATTTGATGAAACCGGGCGTGGTGGCTTTTGAGCATACGCATTTATCGGAGGAGGATTATTTAGCTTGTCAGGAGTATCTTCGTGGGTTAGGGTATGAATTGAAGTTTTTTGATGCGGATACGGTGGCGGTGTTGACGGTGGACGGAAAACGGTAGACGAAAAACGGTAGACGGTTTACGGTGGACGATTGACGGCCTAGAGTGGATAGGGGTGATTTTATTGTCGGGGAATCCACCTCCATATTTAACTCCTCCAAAGGGGGAATTTAGTTGTTTTAGTTTGAGTATTCAGAAAGGTGAATCCTTGTCGAGGTAATATCTTCAAAAATTCATTTCTTATGAAAAAATCCTTTAAGTTTAGTGCGCTTGACCGGCAGAAGGAAATCTTTATGCGGGGGATGGGTAACCGGAAGCCTTTGATCCCTGTGTCATATGCTGAGCTCGAAGCAAGGGCTAAAGAGGTCTTGTCTGAAGAAAATTTTGCTTCTATTGCGGGAGGGGCAGGGAAGGAGCAGGGGATGGCTAACAATGTGGAGGCTTTTTCAAAATGGCGGATTGTTCCCAGGATGTTAAATGATGTTTCGGAGGTTGATCTTTCGATTGAAATGTTTGGCAGGAAACTGGCTTCTCCATTGATGTTGGCTCCGGTTGGGGTGATTGAAATAGCACATCGGCAAGCAGATATTGCTGTGGCCAAAGCTGCTGCCAAAACTCAGACGCCTTTCATCATTTCCAGTCAGGCTTCTTTTCCCACTGAGCGGATTACAGCAGAAATGGGTGATGCTCCAAGGTGGTTTCAATTATACTGGGGGAAGTCGGATGCCTTGATGGAGAGTTTTGTGGATCGGGCTGAGCAATCGGGTTGCGAGGCAATTGTATTGACAGTAGATACCAAACTTGCTGGCTGGAGGGTCCGCGATTTAGATCTTGGGCATTTGCCTTATTTGAGAGGCAAGGGCATTGCGCAATATACCAGTGATCCAATTTTTCAGCAATTGATACACGAACCCTTGTCTTCACCAATTTCAAAACCAAAGCCGAGTCTTGGAGCTATTGCTACTTTGCTGGCTTTGAATTGGCGGTATGAGGGTAATTTTTTCAAAAATCTTTTCTCTGGCTTACCCTTGAAAGCGGTCCGGAAATTCGTGGATATCTTCACCAATACTGCTTTGAATTGGGATGATTTGACCAAGTTGCGGGAATCCACTAAACTTCCTATTCTTATCAAAGGAATTCTTCATCCGCAGGATGCTCAAAAGGCTTTGGACTATGGTGTGGACGGGATTATCGTGTCTAATCATGGAGGGCGTCAGGTGGATTATAATATAGCGGCTATTGAGGCATTGCCGGATATCGTAAGAGTTGCTGACGGTAAAGTGCCTGTAATTATGGACAGTGGCGTGCGAAGTGGGGCGGATATGTTTATTGCGATGGCCTTGGGTGCTTCTGCGGTTTGTATTGGTCGTCCGTATGTATATGGGCTGGCCTTGAAAGGTGCCTCAGGAGTGGAAGAGGTGATCAAAAATATGTTGGCGGAGTTTGAGTTGACAATGCGGTTATCGGGGTGTTCGAGGGTAGGGGAGATTTCGAAAGGGCATTTGTGGCGGGATTCCGGTGAAGGATTATCGATTCCGGAAAGAACCGGGCACTGACACCCGGGTAGAATATGTCGTTGCTATGCGACTTGAATACATTAACAGGATTTGAAAGAGTATTTTACTAAAAGGCACTCTGAGCACTTTGTGCCTCCTTTGTGAGCCCTGTGGTTAAAGAAATTAAAATACTAATTCGTTGATAACGTCTTTTATTACTTCCATTTCATACCCTCGCCCCGAAACATAACGGATGAGTTTTACCCGCATTTTGTAGGCATTGGGTTCTTTAGTAAGGTTCTTCTTCTTCAGGATAACTTCTTTCAGCGTTTTCCTGTAATCGTCCTCTTCGATCTCTTCCATTGCCTTCCGGATGCAATAATCGGAGATTTTCCTGAATTTGAGTTCCCGTCTGATTTTAAGTCTTCCCCATTGTTTCATCCGGAATTTGCCTCGGGCATATGATTTGGCGAAACGCTCTTCGTTAAGGAAGTTATCTTCTATGAGAGCCACAATGATTTCTTCGAGATCATCTCCATAAATACCCAGGTCCAGCAGCTTGGATCGAACTTCCGAATGGCATCGATCCTGGTAGGCGCAATAGGCCTGAAGTTTGAGCAGGGCGTCGTCTTTGGAAATATATTTTTTCTTTTTTTGCAAGGTTTGTCTTTTCAATGTATCTTTCAGCACGTGAAAACGTCTACAAAAATAGTCATTCTCCGATAAAGGAGAATCCCGCCTATCGAAACACTCGAAATCATAGATTACAGAACATTAACTCACTTTTAAAAACACAACAACCTTATGAATTTTGATCTAGACAAATTCTCTGAATTTCTAACGCTTTACGCTCCAAAAGTCGCTGGTGCAATTCTTACATTCATTATTGGTTTCTGGCTGGCCAACCGTATTGCCGGAGCTGCCGGAAAGGCGATGGAACTACGGGGCATTGATGCTACCGTTCGGCCATTTTTAAAATCCATGATTTCCGTCGGGCTCAAGGTACTCGTATTACTGAGTGTGGCCCAGATGTTTGGTATTGAGACCACTTCTTTTGTAGCCATTTTTGGTGCCCTGGCCTTTGCTGTTGGGATGGCGCTGCAGGGAAGTCTTGGGCATTTTGCCAGTGGCATTCTCATTCTTATTTTCAAGCCATACAGAGTCGGTGACCTGGTCGAGCTTGCGGGGGATAAGGTAGGTACAGTGAAAGAAATTCAGATTTTCAATACGGTACTGGAAACTTTGGATAATAAAAACATCATCATCCCGAATGGGGTAGTTACGAGTAATGTGATCACCAATATTTCCGGTCAGGATATTATCGGTGTGGAATTGACCTTTGGGATTGGTTATGCAGATGATATTGACAAAGCAAGGGAAATAATTCTGAAAGTGGGTGATTATTGCCCATGGATTCTGGATGATCCTGAGCAGACTGTCGTGGTAGGCAGCCTGGGAGACAGCTCGGTAAACCTGAATACCCGCCCTTTCTGCAAGAGTGAACATTACTGGGAGACTTTGTTTTTCATGAATGAGCATGTAAAGAAGGCTTTTGACAAGGAGGGAGTTAGTATTCCGTTTCCTCAGATGGATGTGCATTTGGATAAATAGGTACGTGTTGCGGGTGACGAGTTTCGTGTTTTTTATTGCGTTAACGCGAAACTCGTAACGTACAACTCGCAACGTTCCGTAATTTTACTAAATTCTGGAACTAAACTTGCACAAACACAGTTTTAGTCGTAAATTTGCATCCGCTTTGATAAATGGCCTTATGTGGTCATGGAGCAGGTTCCATAGCTCAGTTGGTTAGAGCACCTGACTCATAATCAGGGGGTCCAAGGTTCGAGCCCTTGTGGAACCACCTTTGTAAATCCTTGTTTAACAGCATGTTAGGCAAGGATTTTTTATTTCCGGTACAACATGGGTACAGCAAATTGCATTTTTCCCTTCTTTTCCACTCTCTTCAAAGCACTTTTCTCCTTCCATAACTCAATAATTGTTGAAATTTAATTACAGCTTCTGTCAAATTTGCATTAAAATGTAATATTTAAGTTAATTTAGTCTTTATTAATATTGGAATAATTCTATTTAAAGATAAATGGGCCAGAAAAGCATCTTTATAAAAAATATGGTTTGCCCTCGTTGTATTGAGGCAGTAAACCAAATATTTCAGGAATTGCGCTTGTCAATTGTTGATATAAAGTTGGGAAAAGTAACTATTAAAGAAACCATAACCTCTGACCAGAAAAATCAATTAAAAGAAAAATTGGTTGAAAAGGGGTTCGAACTTCTTGGAGATACTTCAACTAAATTAGTAAGTGAGATAAAATCGATTATTATTGAAACACTTCATTATAAGAATGAGCCAACTTTAATTAATGTTTCAACCCTGTTAACCCAAAAATTGGGTTTTGATTATGCTTATTTAAGCCGACTCTTTTCTTCTGAAGAGGGACAAACGATCCAGCAATTTGTGATGGCGCAAAAAATTGAGAAAGTAAAAGAGTTATTGACATATGGTGAATTGAACTTGTCTGAAATTGCATATCAGATGAATTATAGTAGTTCTGCTCATTTGTCGAATCAATTTAAAAAAATAACAGGTTTAACGCCTTCTGGTTACAAAGATCTCCACAACAAAGAGCGTAAATCTTTGGATGATTTATAAGGTGAAAATTCATTTTTTCAGGTTCCGGTATTAATTGGTGGTGTCAAAATATTATAAATAATTTACAGAATTGTGTAAACTCAGGAATTACAAAAGTTATAACTTTGCCTTGGATTTTAAAATAAATGAATCAAATCAGTAATACATATCGTTTAATTGCCTTATCGATGGCATTCTTAATGTTTACAACAACATTGAGTTTTTCTATTGATATGCACTACTGTAAGGGAGAACTTGAATCCATAGCTTTGTTTGGAATCGCTGAAAGTTGTAAAGTTCAACAGGAGGCTGAACATGCAAGTAAGGGTCATTCACATCAACATAAGCACGATCACAAGGAAGATTGTTCTAATGAAAAAAAGAACTGTTGTGAAAACCAAACCCTTCATGTTGAAGCTGACATTGATGAACAAGTTCAAGCTCAAGATTTTATTCAAAATTCACACCTACAGCAATTTGTAGCTGTTTATGTAAGTATATTTTTTGTTAATAGTACTTACGTATTTGAAGAAGAAACGCCTTCCCAGGCTTTCTACAAACCACCTTTGATATCGAGGGATATTCCTATCCTTGTCGAATCTTTCCTTTTATAACATATACTTTTTTATTGATTCTTTCCAAACGTCATTGGAGAGGGTCTGATGCTGTGTTCATTACGGATATCTTTTAACAAAACTATTGCTCCACATGAGCAATGTTGTTGAATAATATTCAAAAAACAATCACTGTGTATTTATGCATTTATAGTGATTGAAAATTAACAGGCAACCTATTTAGACTCCTATTCATAATCCGATTTCCAGGATTTATTTAATAGGTATGCCTAATACAATAGAAAAGTATTTGTTATATGTTAAATAAAATAATTAGGTTTTTCCTTGAGAACAAGCTTGTAACCTGGTTACTCCTTGGCGTGTTTCTCAGTTGGGGAATAGTTACAGCACCCTTTGATTTTGGAGTAAATTGGCTTCCTCGTGATCCAGTTTCTGTAGACGCAATTCCAGATATTGGAGAAAATCAACAAATTGTATTTACCAAGTGGATGGGGCGATCTCCTCAAGATGTAGAAGATCAAATAAGTTACCCAATGACAACGGCATTACTTGGAATTCCAGGGGTTAAAAGTATCCGAAGCAACTCTATGTTTGGCTTTTCCAGTATCTACATCATTTTTAAGGATGATATTGACTTTTATTGGAGTAGAAGTCGAATTTTGGAAAAACTCAATTCTCTTCCAGCCAATACCTTGCCCTCAGGTGTGCAGCCAACCTTGGGGCCAGATGCTACTGCTTTAGGGCAGATATATTGGTACACACTTGAAGGTAGGGACTCCGAAGGTAACCCTACCGGAGGCTGGGACCTTCAGGAATTACGTTCCATTCAGGATTTTTATGTTCGTTATGGATTATCCTCAGCAGATGGAGTTGCTGAAGTTGCCTCCATCGGTGGATATGTAAGGGAATATCAGATAGATGTTGACCCTGACGCCATGAAGGCTAATAACATCAACCTTGAACAAATAATGGCTGCCATAAAAAATAGTAATCTTGATATCGGGGCCCAAACCCTGGAGATTAATATGGTGGAATATTTTGTAAGAGGATTGGGGTACATCAAAAGCACAAAAGATATAGAGGAAAGTGTTGTTGCCGTAAACAATAATGTACCTATAAAAATAAAGGATGTTGCCAGAGTTCATCTTGGCCCTGAAACAAGGCGGGGAGCTTTGGATAAATCCGGAGCAGAAGCTACAGGTGGTGTTGTGGTAGCTCGTTATGGATCAAACCCGATGCAGGTAATTGAAAACGTCAAAGATAAAATAAAGGAAATAGAGCCTGGTTTACCGCAAAAGACATTGGCGGATGGAACCGTTTCTCAAGTTAAAATTATTCCATTTTACGATCGAACTCAATTAATTAATGAAACGCTTGGCACACTACAAGAAGCCCTTACACTTGAAATACTTATTACAATTATAGTGGTGATTTTAATGTTGTTGAACTTGAAATCATCTTTGCTTGTATCAGGAACACTTCCTTTGGCTGTTTTAATGGTTTTTATTGCGATGCGCTACTTTGGTGTAGACGCTAATATTGTGGCCTTATCAGGTATTGCGATTGCGATTGGAACCATGGTTGATATGGGGATCGTGCTTACAGAAAGTATGATCATACGAATAAAGGAAGCACCTCCTGATGAAAGTTTATTGACTTCAATTTATGAAGCAACAATAGAGGTAGCATCAGCAGTATTAACAGCAGTAGCAACAACGATTGTTAGTTTTATACCCGTATTTGCGATGGAGGCAGCAGAGGGTAAATTGTTTAAACCATTAGCGTTTACTAAAACATTTGCTTTAACTGCTTCCATTATTGTTGCTATAACCATTTTACCCGCTTTGGCGCATTCTGTTTTTTCAATTAAGTCTAAAAGGGAATGGACAAGTTATATTTCAAATCTTCTATTAATTGTAGGAGGTATCTGGTTATCTTTTTCATTCAATGTAAGTCTGGGAGTATTAGCCATTTTTATAGGTGTATTGGAATTATCTACAATAGGAATTAAAAACCTGGCTTCAGGAAGATATACCAACTAT
>QQUB01000177.1 GCA_008501835.1 Bacteroidota bacterium | reverse complement strand
AAGATGATCAGGGCAACATCTACATTTCCTATTATAACTCTATACACAAGCTGGATGCCCAAACCGATGCCTTAAACCCCTTATTTCCCACAGGAGATTTTTTCAATGCCCCATTTGGACTACATTATCACCAGGGAGCCTTATGGACGGGTAACGGGCTCCGGCTGGATATTCAAACCCTTGAGATTGATACTATTTTGCCCGAGGTAAGTGGTGCGGAAGGCGATGTCATTTCAGATGACCAGGGACGGTTGTGGTTTGGCAATGCATACGACCTGTATACTTACGACCCATTAAACATGGAATTAAAAAGCTTTGAAGATAATTCAGGAAAATGGGATAGCCTCAGCGGAAAGATCAGTTATCTTCATGTGGGTAAAGATGCTCTCTGGGTAGGCACCTCAGATAATGGGGTTACCAGGATCAGCAATAAAGATCAAACCCGTAGAACATTTAACAAAAAAAACGGCAACCTGGCCCACGACCGCATTAATGGTATTTATGAAGATGTAAAGGGTAATATCTGGCTGGCCACGGGACAAGGACTTCACAGTATCTCATCTGATTATGAAACAACCAAAATATTCACCACCAAAAACGGTCTGCCAAATGACTTCATCAATGGCCTGTTATCAGAAGGGGATAGTATTATCTGGGTAAGTACTGATCTCGGGCTTTGTCGTATTAATCCTGCAACCGGCAAAACCAATACTTTTTTTCAGGCCGATGGTATTACCGCCAATGAGTTCAACAGGATCTCTTTTTACAAAGCCGGAAACGGCAGGATGTATTTTGGAGGCCTCAATGGTGTCAACGCTTTTTTTCCCGGCCCAAGATTCCTGGAAAAGAAGCTCG
Source organism: Bacteroidota bacterium (assembly GCA_008501835.1). Taxonomy (GTDB): domain Bacteria; phylum Bacteroidota; class Bacteroidia; order Chitinophagales; family Saprospiraceae; genus BCD1. Next base: position 7,713 of record QQUB01000177.1, on the reverse strand, counting down.
ACCAAAGAGAGACCCCTCTGCTAATTACCGCATTTACCCATCTTGATGGCAAGCAGGATAGCCTCATCCAAATGCGAACAGGCCTTAATTCCCTGGAAGAGGTCACCTTCACCCACAGAGATAAATTTTTCGTTGTTGAATTCAGTCTGGCAGATTACCGAAACCCAACACTTAACCAATACAGTTATAAACTGGAAGGCTATGATGAAGATTGGTCTCCCGCCACAGGCATCAATATTGTCCGTTATAATAATATCCCCGCAGGACGATATACCTTTAGATTACGAGGAAAAGCTGGCAGAGAAGAATGGAATGAAAGTGAAATCGCCATCAAAGTCCGTGTATTAAAGGCTTTTTATAAAACGCTTTGGTTTCAACTGCTTGCAGGATTGTTGATTGCAGGACTGGTTTATGGGTTTTTCAGGTACCGGATCTATCGCTCCCAGCAACGAGAGAAAGCGTTGGAAGCCCTGGTCAAAGAACGCACCCGTGACCTGGAAAAAGAAAAACAAAAATCGGAAGAACTACTTCTAAATATTTTACCTGCAGAAACAGCCGAGGAGCTTAAAAAAAATGGTTTCGCCAAAGCCAAAAGACACCAGCCTGTCACAGTAATGTTCTCAGACTTCGAAGGATTCTCAAGAATATCGGAACAACTTGAACCGGAAGAACTGGTTGCCCTGATAGATCGTTGCTTCCGCAAATTTGATGAGATCACCGAAAAACACGGCCTGGAAAAGATCAAGACTGTTGGAGATGCCTATTTATGTGTGGGAGGTATTTTTACCAGTGACGAAAACCTCGCCCTCAACATGATCAATGCAGCCATTGAAATTCAGCATTTCATGGAAAAACTTGCCAACGAAAATGAACCTGATGGGAAACCCTACTTCCGGGCCAGAATCGGCATACATACCGGACCTGTTGTGGCAGGGATCGTCGGATTTAAAAAGTTTGCTTATGATATCTGGGGAGATACGGTGAATGTAGCTTCAAGAATGGAAACCTATGGTGCCGTAGGTCGTGTCAATATTTCAGAAACGACATATGAACTTGTGAAAGATAAATTTACCTGCACCTACCATGGTGATTTTAAAGAGCACGATAAAACGGTGAAGATGTATTTGGTGGAATAGGGAGGTATAATGTCCCGACACTACGTGTTCCCCAACGGCACCTTGTACACGGTACAGGCTTTCGGCGGGATCTCCCGTTGGTCGATTTGATTTAGTTTGTGAATTAACATTAAGACCTCCGAGGTTTTAGAAACCTCGGAGGTCTTGATATGTTACAGATCTCTCCTCGTTACCAACAGATATGACATCCCCATGAAAAACGCCAACCAGGCACCGGCAACTCCCAGATCCAGCCAGGCAACATAATCCTGAGAATACATCAGGAAGTATTTTTCAAAAGGTAATCGAATTAAATTCCAGCCAGCTTCAATTGGAAAGCAATCAGCCAAAAATGTCAGCTCATACTTTTCACTGAGGATCACCGTGACTATTGGCTCCAGTATATAGATGTAAAAAAGGATGCCCGCAAAGGCAAAACCCGCCCGTTTGATTAGCAAACTAATTACAAAACAGAACATGAGGAAATAAAAAACCTGAAGGAAATATGCTCCCATAAACTCAATATTCCGAAGCACATACTCAACATCAGTCACCGGAGAATAGGCATATCCAACTACCAAACCAATTACGGCCAGGATTACCGTTGCCAAAAAACTAATGGCCAGCATAAAAGTGATCTTACTCAACCACCATTCCCTCCGACTCATCCCGTCAATGACATTCTGCCGAATAGTTTTGTAGTCAAATTCATTGGTTACACTTGCAAGTACGATAAAACAAATAAAAATGGTCACCATTTTATACAGGTAAGCCAGGTTTTGCCAGATATCCACAAAATCAAATATCGGCCATTGATCCGGCTTCAGAAATTGATTGTCACCCGTAGGTTCATTCTTTTCTATCCATACCAAAAAGTACTTAAAGGCCACAGGGATGGAAATGAAGGCAAATAACCACAAAGCACCCAGTACCTTAAAAAATCGATTGGTGTAAAGTTTGGTCAGTTCTATTTTGAGTAGGCGTAACATATTTTGTTTTTTAACGCAAATGGAGTAAACGACATTCCGCACTATAGGTCGGAAGACATATATAGTCCACAAAGACGATTATTTAGCTTTCCTTAAGGATTTCCATGAATTGTTCTTCAAGGCTCTTTTTCAACGTCCGGAGATGAGTAAGCACAATTCCTTTTTCGACGAGCACCTTATTAACAGTAAGACTTGTCAGATCTTTTTCTCCACGTACGAGTATGGTACCATCCTTTTCTTCTACTTCCGTAATCCCCGAAATTCCCCCCAAAACAGTCTTTAATTTTGAAAGATCATCAGCAACCAACTCAATGGTTGTCGAATCTGCAAAATCCTCTTCGACAGAACCTTTGTATATAAGGTTCCCGGTCTGTAGCACACAAAATTCGGTGCAGACCTTTTGCACTTCATCGAGCAGGTGACTGGCAAGAATAATTGTCTTACCTGTTGTTGCAATATCACGAATCAGTTCCCGAATATCGAAGATTCCCTGTGGGTCAAGACCATTGGTTGGTTCATCCAACACCAGTACATGAGGGTCATTGATAAGCGCTGCAGCAATGGCCAACCTTTGTTTCATCCCGAGAGAATAACCTTTGAACTTATCCTTACCGCGACCACTAAGGCCAACTGTTTCCAATACTTCAGCAATTCTGGTTTTTTCAGCCCCTTTGATCTGGCAAACAAGATCCAGGTTTTGCTCTCCGGTCATGTAAGGGTAAAAAACAGGTTGCTCCAGAATGGCACCTATATTTTTTCGCATTTCGTGAGAATGACCGTTGCCAAACCAGGAAAAACTGCCTGCCGTGGGAGTGGTTACTCCCAGCAACATTCCCAGGGTAGTGGTCTTTCCACTTCCATTGGGTCCAAGCATCCCAAAAACCGAACCTTTTTCAATAGTCAGGTCAAGCTGATTCACTGCCGTCAATCTTCCGAACCTTTTTGTCAATCCTTTTATTTCTAGTATTGTGGACATGAATTATGTTGTTTAACGTTGTTTGATGGCTCGCGGGGTTCGCTGTTTAATATTGTTCAAAGGGTTCAAAATAGTCTAATTCTGAATTCATCACTCGTCACTTTGCATTTTTTCCTCCGACAAGGCAACACCTTTTCCCTACACACAAACCTCGGCAAAGGCATCGCCTTGAAAAATCTAATCCCAGCAATCCTGGCAATCCCGGTCCTATTCTATTATCTCCGCAAACTTCTGAACCCGCTCGATCAATTCCGGTACAGACTTGAGTTCCAGTTTTCCATCCAATTCATAGACCTGGGTATTTTTATCTCCGATCATCATAACTACCAGGGAGGAAATGGTATCACCGTCATCAATAGCATAAACGGCCATTTCATTAATAGCATCTTCCAACTGACTACCGGATTCTGCAGAATCTTCGTCACCATTCTGGCCAATAATGCCCATAAGAAAAGAAGCCATTCCGGCAAGATTTCCCCGATTGGTAACCTCAATGTAGGTTTCGTAATTATCTTCCTTCAACCATTTTCGAAGATCCTCCACCGCTCCTTCATTGGCTTCAGAATGCTTAAAGTCAGTAGTGACTACCCTGTGTATTCCTTTGCTGAGTTCAACACCCTCTTCACCAAGAGCGGCATTGGCCCCGGCACGGATTACGCTTTCATAAAAATATCGCAACCGGATCTTTTCGTAATTGTCGTTGAGTTTTTTCAGCGCCTGACTTTGGGCAAAAGCGCCAATAGGAAGGATGAGCAGCAATAGCGGAATAAGGTGTCGTCTGAAGTTCATCATTTTTGTTTTAATGCTGTCAAAAATAACAAACCGACTCCCAGACACCTTAATTTTTTCGATGAATGTCCGTTTTGGTGGGATGGTTTAGGGAAAATCAGGATAATTCTCTGGCATCATGCCGTACATTTCATGCCGGCACCGGGTTATCCACTTCGCTCCTACCCCTTGCTGTCCTCGTCTCCCGGCACCATGTGCCGTGGACAGGCTCTGCGGCGCCTTACACGCATGCGTTCCAGCACCAGAGGGCCAGAGGACAGGCCACAGAGTCCGATACTGCATCAGATTCCGTACCTACGGTACTTAGGCTATCCTAACCGCATGAGTGTTACCAATAGATCGTCCCAATGGGACTTAAACTCCCTTCAGAATCAACCAACGCCAAAGGTCTCATGGAGACCAAATAACCACAACACGGTCCAAAGCACCTTGAAAAGTCGGTCTCATAGAGACCAAATATCGACAACATGGTCCGAAGCACCTTGAAAAGCCGGTCTCATAGAGACCAAATATCGGTAACAAGGTACGAAGTGCCTTGAAAAGAAAGTGAACTGACCGAGTGCCGTAGGTACTCAATATGCACTCTATAATAGTAACCTATCAACCCAAATTAAAGCTTGATCACCTTCCCTGTCCAGATAGTTTTCCCAATAGTTTGTCGAACCACATAAACTCCAGGCACTAAACCTGAAAGATCAAGCCTTACCTGATCCCATCTGGTTTCCTTTTGAATGACAACCTTACCGGAAGCATCAATGACAGTTATCACCCCGGCTTCAGAAAGGTTTCCAGGCCAATTGATCACTACCTCATCCACTACCGGATTTGGGAACAATTCAAGTTCCTGCTCTGCCAATTCCGGACTATCATTGGCTGTCAGGAAATCTCCGTTAAAATTATCGATGCAGTAAAACAAAGGAGTATTGAAACCCCAATCATTGGAGTCAGTAGAATATAAAGTAAACAAAAGGCTGTCAACCGTACCCAAAGGAACATTTTCACTCAAAGAAGAAAGATCAACCCATGTCCAGTCTTTAACAATATAATCCTGGTCATTATCCTCAAATCTGAAATCCGCCAGATAGAAATCCACACTATCCGGAAATAATTGCCCCTGAGCATAAGCCTTGATAGTTAGCCTGAAAAAATCCGGATCGTCCCCTGTATCACCTCCAAATTTTTTAGCAAAATCATCACCGTCCCTCATACTGTTGTGTGCATAAGTAGTGTTGGTGATGTATACACCTTTTAATGGCTGACCAACTGCTTCCCCCGTTAAGGCAATCACAGCACCTTGCTGGCCAACGGCATAATTCTGGCTCCCCTCAATTCCATGTCCCGTTTTGGCACTGTATAAATTTCCAGGACCAGAAGTCACAGAATCTGTCATGCTGGATATAGCCCATCCTCCTTGCCAATAATCCCATTCAAAATGATATTGACTTGGGAACAGGGCATCTCCGTCTTCATAAAAACTTGCATCCCGGCCATTTAAAAAGGTATCCTGTTCAATGGAAATTCCTTCAAAGGAGGATGGTGTTTGCGCTATAAGCGCAAATGTGAACATCAAAAAGAAAATCGTAGTGTTAAATTTCATGCTGAATTTTTATGGTATGTTAGTTGAAAATTTTAATTGAAAATGTCTTCCCGGCATGGGATAAAAAGCCACAATTTCATAGTCAGTATTCCAAATATTAAATACCGTACCTGAAAGAGAAAAGGACCATTTATTAAAATCGAAATACCTGCTTAGGCTTAAATCTCCGGTTGAATACCCCGAAATTTCATGCAGATTATCGGTAGTGGTAAACACTTTGCCCACCAATTGATGATTGTAATTACTGGATACATTTTTAAATTGACAGGACAAACCTATACTTCCGCTATGAGCAGGCTGATAAATGAGTTGCTTGTCCAACGTTTCCTGGTTACCGGACACTTCAGAATTGGTAGACAAAATAAGATTATAGCGACCATTAATCCGTAATGTTCCTGTAGCGATAGGTTTCTCCATAAAAGCCTCCACTTCTACTCCCCTGCTCCAAACCTGTTTTGCGTTGACCGGCTGCCATAAGAGCCCCTGGGGCAACCAGACTATCCAGTTATCCACCTTTCTGGAAAATATCTGGACCTTACCATTCCATTTGAGTTTATTTTTGGAAACTTTTGGATGAAAAGACACTCCTGATTCAAAACTCCAGCTTTTTTCAGGTTCCAGCCCGGGATTTCCGCCTGGTGTCCAGTAGAGATCATTAAAGGTTGGAACCCTGAAGTTGCGGAAAATACCCACATTCAGCGAAAGTAATTTATGTGCTTTCCACTTCAGATGTAAACCGGGCAACACAGGTTTTATATCTCCATCCAAAATACTGGCTGCAAGGCTGATTTCTGTTTCGAAATTGGATTTTGAAAATTGCTTTCTGAATGCTGCATTGCCCGTCCACAGATTCCGTAAAGGATTAAAATCATAATTATTGGACTCCGCACGAACCCGTTGATATTCCAAAGCAAACCGAAGATTTCCAAAGTCAGGATAATATTGATGCTCCGCTTTTAAATTAATGGTTCTGGAAAAAGACTCCGAATTGATCAATGCGATGCTGTCCCGGTAATTCAATTGTTCGGTTAAATAAGCACATGTAATGGAAAAAGCATGAGCATTAGTCCACTTTTTCCACAATACCACATTTCTCCACGATTCATCGTCCTGTTCAGCTACACTTTTTATTTGGAGTCTGTTGGGAGGAATAAGTCTGTGTGATTTTTGCGTCCAGAAATGCCCTTCCAGCGATGACCTTGTACCTGTAACCATAAAAACGTCCTGCACCAAACCCCACCGGACAACTTTGGCATGATCCAGCTTTTTAGAATTTCCCTGCAAGTCAAAATAATTGAAGTCATTCTCACTTAACTGATGATATCCCCTTGTAATCCCTTTGATTCGACGGTTCCCATAATAAATCTTTCCTGCATTGCCCAGACGACCAAAACTTCCCAGGGAGCTTTGAACATTTCCACCAGTTCCTTTTTCGCCAAACGCATTTTTTATATGAATAGCACCTCCCAGAGCCCCCTGAATACCAGCCGTCTCCGGCCCTCCCTTTGAGAGTAATACCTGATCCGCGAGAATAAGGGGGAACAAAGACAATTCCGTTTGTCCCAACATAGGATTTTGAACATTCACTCCATTCCACAACACAACCGTATGTGCAGCATTCCCTCCACGAAAAGAGGAACTGCTTATACCCGCAGGTCCATAGGATTTAATATATCCAGCCTGAGTAGCAGACATCAATTGCCCAAGATCCTGCATGGAAAGCAAATTGACAACGGCGGTGTCCATTCGTTCCCAGGTTCTGCCTTTTTGATGGGGAAACATCATTGTTCCTTGCACCGACACATCAGGCAACTGCAAAAGGGTATCTACCTGTTGTTGGGACAAAACCAACAATGGTAATAAAAGACCTAAAACCGAAAAGACAGTTATTTTCATAATTCCCTGGAACGGGAGAAGAAGGAAAGGCATTACTGTGCCGAAAAATCAATATTTTTCTTAGGAGCAACAAGTCATAACCCATCCGTTCTTTATTCCCGAAGACGAATGTAACACATGGATCACGACAGGTCTTCTGACTTGCTCTGAATGATACACCTTCCCGTTTTAAAACAGTGGTTTATTGCATCATTTTGATTTAGTACCAGTTTTCTCCCGGCACTATGTGCACGGGATGTCGCATTCGCTCCAAGTACCAGTTGGCAGAATTCGAGATAATTTGATTGAGGAAGATTGAATTTCAAATCAAAATTCTCAATCTGACTGCCGACTGTGGATTGCTAACTGAAG
>QQUB01000130.1 GCA_008501835.1 Bacteroidota bacterium | reverse complement strand
TACACAATTCGTAGGTGCCGATTTCCATGGCATTGAAAAGTACCTCAGAAGTTCCGTAGGTCACCCCGCCAATAGTGGTGCCAGATCCCAGTTTGCGGAAGGACCATTCCACGCGGTCGCAGAAGTTGGTGCCATTTGGATAAGCGGTAACGGTTTGCTCTGAGCAGGAAACTTCATGGTCAAACCCTTCCAGCAAAGCCATCTGGTAATCCAGCGGATAGAAACAACATAAGGAGTCACAATCCGGTAACCACACACAGTGTTCAAGGAAACAACAGTCAATACTCAGGGAATCTTCCGTGAGATATTTTAGACTTATGGTGAAACAATAATCCCCCGGGCCGGCAGCTCCGTCAATCGGGATGTCCAGCGGTCCAATATGATCTCCAGGGTTAAAAATGCCGCCCAGGTCGATGTAGTCATCGGTAATAAAGTTGTTTGGAGCCTGTTCCACAATTTTGATCGTATTGATCTGACTTTCCGAGATGTTCTGGAAGTTGAGGGTAAAGACATAATCTTTGTTCTCATCACAATTAACCTCAGTTCCTTCTTCGAGAATGAAACAATCATGGCAGTCCATTCGAAGGGTATCGGCACAAACTATTGAGTCTCCCTGCATCCACTGTACGCTCGCATACACGGGAGCAGTAGTTGTAATATTTTCAAGACAGAAGTCAAATAATTGTCCACTGTAAATAGGTATATGTCCACTCGTATGTAACCAGGTTAGTTTCGAATAATCAGCATTATGTGTATTGAGGAATCCGGTAGTCAGGTCATAGTCAACATCAACAAATGAAACACCCGGGTTCAGGATCTCAACCATTATCGAACTGAAGAAGTTGGTTTGAAAATCGTTGAAAATGTTCAGTGTGTAACAACAACTATCTACTGCCGTTGAATCCTGCAAAACAAATTCTGTATCTACAAATTCACATGGTTCGCACTTTGGCAGAATCACACAATGAGTAGAATCCGAAGTACAACAGTTCAATGGATCGAGTGCATCATGGGCGATGATGTTGAAGCATAATTCTTCCCCTCCAAGTGTTGGATCATTAATGACAAATGTATAATCATATGTATCTCCCGGTTGAATGGCAGGGATGGGATAAATAACCTGCGTCACGGGTGCTCCATCACTCGGTATTGTAACGTCAATCACGATTTTTCCGACCGGGAAATTACAGCTCAACGGATTCTTAAAGGTTACATCATACTGGATGAGGTCTCCGTTACAGTAAACACTGTCCTGGGTGATGTAAAGACAATCGTCCGGTTCTGGCGGGCAATCCGTTACAATGATGGTGTCGCAAACCGTCTGGAAGTCTGTATCCAGCCATTCGATGTGAATCTGTTGTGGCTGAACGCTCATTCCGGTGAGACAAAAGCGGAAAAAATCTGTCAATGCCCCTTCCGGAATAGGGTTTCCTGTACCTGATGAGGCAACAAGGGTAACCATGCCCGGCAGGTTGACGATATCAAAAAAGGCAGGGTGGATGTCACCTGGATCATAAATGATTTCCATATCATCCAATGCACTAATGCGAATTCCGGCAAGGTCTTGTCCAAAATTGTGGTTGTAATTCAATTGCCAGCAGCAGTTATCCGTTTCGGTTTGCAGATCAACCGCTTCAAGACTCAATCCATCACAATTAGTCATAGGTTCTATTACTTCAATCGATCCATCTTTATAAGTTGCATTGATGATTTGCTGATTGGCATTGGTTACTTCCTGTAAAGTAGTTGCTGAGGAAAAGTGAAGATCACTTAAACCTACTGCGTCGCCTGTAAAGCACAATTCACAAATTATGCTGCCATCCGGAAGCGTTTCACCTGAACCATCCAGATCGGTCCAGGCAACATTAATAAATCCAGTCGGAGATTCATTGAAATTGTTGCCGTTCAGGTACGGTAAATTATAATTGGATGTGTTTACAAAAGTCAGAATAGTCGGGTCGTATTCAATCGTGTACTGAAAGCCGAGAATACTGTTAAAATGATTGACAGTGAGTGTTGCACAAACAAGGTTGCCCACCTGGGTGGTTTCATCGGAAAGTACAAAATTGGCCAGATCACTGGGCTCCTCATCAACGGTAACAGTGAAACTACAGGAATTTAATTCACCACAGGCGTCTGTGACAAAATAGGTCACTGTGGTTTGCCCAACATTGAATGAAGAACCACTTGCATCACCATTGCCATTATCTACCGTAGCTCCGGTCAGATCGTAAAACACATTATAGGGAGGCACTCCATCGGAAATGTTCAGTGGTGTAAGATTGTTGACCACCAAAGAAGGTATTCCAAAAGGAACAGTAAACACCTGATCGACCGGGCATACGATAGTCAATGGATTTGAAGGGGTTAAAACCGTTACTTCATAATTGCAACTATCAGTTATACCTTCTGTGGTGATTACCGTGCAGTTGATAATTGTTGTACCATAGTCAAAGGGATCATCAAAATCCAAGCCATCACTACGAACACATATGATCTGATCCATCCCGCAACTGTCTTCCAAAACGGGAGGGGGCAATTCCACTATGCCAGGACATTCTACTATAATGTTCTCAGGGCATGCCAGTTTTGGTTCACACGGCAATTCACAAATAACCTCAATGTCAAAACTGCAATTATTGATATTTCCGGATGGGTCATTTGCGGTACAGGTGACCGTTGTAATCCCACATTCAAAAAATTCTCCACTGGAAAAATCACACATTACAATTGGTTCACAATCATCGGTAACCAATGGATCTGGAAATTCTACAGGCATTCCGGTTGCTCCAATAGGCGCGAAAACAGTAATGTTTTCCGGGCAGGTTATGGAGGGTGGCGTGTTATCAGGTAATACCTGAAAACTTTCGGTTACTTCGTTCATATTGCCACAATCATCCACTGCAGACCATCGGAATGTGATGGTGTAAGCATTGTCAGGGGCAGGTGTGTATGGGTCGATACTGGCTGTAACTACAGCATTGCTGCAATTGTCCGTTGCAGTCAATACTTCTGGTTCGGGCAGCGGCATGTCACAACTGATATCAGAGATAGCCGCCGGCAGTTGATCAAAAACCGGAGGTGTATTGTCCGGTAGGATCTGGAAGGATTCACTGACAGTGGTTATTTCTGTTGTAAACCAATCTAAAGCTGTCCAGGTGTGGGTGACAGTATATTCGGTGCAATTGTCAGTAAACTCAGGACTAATGGTAACTTCATAGGTAACCGAAGGTATGCCACAATCATCGGAAACTTCGAGTTGTTGAACTTCAGGAAGCGGATCGTGACATTCAATGTCATCGATCGGGTCCGGGAGGGTAGTGAATACCGGAGGAAGGTTCGGATCGACATGTATGCCGATCTCACAAAATGCGACCAGTTCGGTTTCTTCATAAAAGTACAGGCCTGCCAGGATGCTTTCTCCAGGATTCAAGGGAGTCCCAATCGGAGGATCTTGATCTATCCAAAGAGGAGTAACACAACCACCGGTTCCGGTTATAAATTCAAGTAGATCCGGGACTACTGCCTGGCATTCCTCATTTAAAGATACATTGATAAAGTCCGGACATTCCAGGATCAATGGCTGATCTGGATCCCAGTCGACAGTGACATCATAGGAACAATTAACCTGATTGCCTGACAGATCTGTAGCAGTACAGGTAACAGTTGTTGTGCCAACTTCAAAGAAACCCGAGGTATGACTACATTGGAAATCTGCTGAACAATTATCAGAAACGACCGGTAAGGGCAAGTCTATAAAAGTTTCAAACTCTTCACAAGGAATAAAGACTTCCATGTCTTCAGGACAAGTAATTACCGGTGCCACCTGATCCACGATAGTCACTTCCGACCAACATGTCCCTATATTGCCGGCAAGGTCGGTTGCAGTAACGGTAACCGGAAAAGTCTGTCCGATATTGCTGCAATCAAAAATAGCAGGTTCGCTCATTAATTCTACCGGGCCGCAGTCATCAATATAAAACTCCAGAATATTTTCGGGTTCGAGGAATAATATGCCATTGGGTGGAAGAGATACGGTGATTGCATCATGACAAACCACAAACGGTGGCAATTCATCCGTCACTTCAAGGTTTGAAATACAAATAGATTCATTTCCAAATTCATCGGTCAGCGTAATCGTAATGGTATGTTCGCCTACTGGCATTGGAGTGCCCGGCGGAGGTGATTGGGTGATGTTGTACCCCAATTGAGGGTTAACTTGCATAAAGGTGGTTTGAAGGTTGAAATCTGTAAAACCCAGGCCCAATTCTCCCTCACCATTTGGCCCGCAGGCCCATAGGCTACCTTCAGTCTGGATGCCAAAAGAATGCTCATAACCGAATTCTGCCATTTCCCAGGGACCAGTTGAAACCAGTGCGGGAATACTTTGGTTGGAACCCGAAAACCCTAAACCCAGTTCTCCTGCAATATTTTGTCCCCAGGCATAAAGCGATCCATCTGTTTTGATGGCAAAAGAACCGTCAGACTTGGCAAATACTTTTTCCCAATTGGTATCCGTACCGATATGGAAGGGTGTTTCCTGGTTGACATTGGTACCATTTCCAACCTGTTCGTAAAAATTACTTCCCCAGGCCCAAAGTTCTCCATTGTCGTTAATACCCAGAAAATGGCTCCCAACATCGAAGGTTACCCAATTGGAGTTATTGCCTATTTGCTGAAAAGTATTTTGGGTAGAGACCAGATTGCCCGCCTGCATGAGGTTGGCATAATTGGTGCCGGCTCCCCATAAGGTTCCATTAGTTTTGGAAGCCATTGAGGCCTGACCTCCTGCAGCGATGACCGCCCAGTCGTTATCCATTCCTATTGATTGAGGAGTTGTTCTGGAGAGAAAGTCTCCCTGGCCGAGTTGTCCCGCCATGTTCTCTCCCCAGCCCCATAGAGTACCATTGTTTTGTAAAGCAAGGCAGTGATTTTGCCCCGTTTTTACATCACTCCATTGGTTTGAGCTGCCAATTTGTTGTGGAACATTCAGATCAGAGAAATCCCCCTGGCCTAATTGGCCAAACAGGTTGGAACCCCAGGCCCACAGAGTGCCGTTCGTTTTTAAAGCAACAGTAAAGTTCAATCCACAAGAAACGGCCTGCCAGTCGTTATCACTTCCAATTTGATGAGGTGCGCTTTGGTCTGTATAGGTTCCATCTCCGAGTTGACCGAATTGATTGTCTCCCCATGACCATAAAGTACCGTTCTGCTGAATACCTACAGAAAACCGGTATCCGGCCCCGATGTCTTTCCAGTTTTTTTCAAAAAAACAACTGTCAAGAGTCAAAAAATCGGTGTAGTCCAACAAAGGAAAGGTACAATCCTGCTCATAGGCATCTGCCTGTAGATTTTCCAGACAATCAACTATGTAGACTGTTGGTGCACCGGTCACTGTTACTGAAAAACTGCATTCAAAGTCAGTGCCATTGGTTCCAGGACCGGAATAAGTTACTTCGGTAGTTCCCGGCGGGAAGAAATCTCCTGGTTGGTGAGTGCTGGAAAGAGTCCAGGCATTCCCGCAATTATCCATAGAATCCGGAACTATCCAGTTGACAATAGCACCACATTCTCCTGGTAAGGCCATCACTTCAATATCAGAAGGACACATGGGGCCTGTAATAGTTACCATGCCATCTTCAAATACCGCATCCACAATTTCCAGCCCTGAATTAACTACCTCGATTGGTGTGGGGGTACCTGTTATATTCATTGGAGAAACTTGTCCTGGAGATCCAATGACGTCAAAGCAGATTTCGAATAATTCCGTGCCATCAGGAACGCTCACCCCAACTTGTGTATTATCAAACCAGCCTACGGTAATAGCTCCCTCCGGCAGAGCACTAGGTACACCAAAATTGGAACTTGTCAAGCCCGGCAGGTTGAAGTTCATAAGGCTAGAAAACTCCAGCAGATTTGGGTTGTAATTAATGCTGAATTGAAAAGCAAGAATCTCTGCAAAATCCTCAGTAGTAATCGGGATGCAGATTTGATCTCCTTGACAGACCGTCCCACTACCCACAGTAAATGTAAGTGGTGCCTGAATAGATTGGAGGGTGGGGCAAGAGTCGACATTGCCGGTTTTGATTCCGATAAAATTGGCGGAAACCTCACCGGATCCGTTGGAAATATTGACAGATTCCGGCCAGGGCTCCAGCCAGGGTTCAAAAGGATTGGGAAAAACGTAAGCAGCATCTACAAATCTATAACAGGTGTTATTGTCGAAGGATGTACTGAGGTTCAAAACAAAATTCCTGTGACTGACCAGGTCAGTTGAAGTGAGGGAATTGCTGTTGTTTAGATCAGCTGCAATGACCTGATAGGGCGATTGAAGTGAAGATAACCCCAAGATATGGGAAGCGATAAGAAATTGGTCATTTACCGTGATACATTCGGGGTCGCATTGTTTAGGATTTGACAAAGGAGTAATGGAAAAATCACTCCCGTCCGGGATAGATTCAAAAAAGTAGTTTCCCTGTTCATCGGTCTGGGTAACATCTTCATAATCTCCTGATATGAAAACGAAAACACCTGGGACAGGTGTGCCATCTTCATATTGGATATATCCGCTAACGAATGTTTCAGGAGATCCATTTGGTTTTAGGTTTGGTAAAGTGAAACCAGATATTAATAGGATTAATAGAATACAGTGTAAGGTAATTTGGGTCTTCATAAGCGGAAAAATTTCTTCAAAAATATGTCTGAAGAAAACGTCGTTCAGGGCTATTTGAAATTCGGTAAGAATGGATGGAAATTCGTCACCCCTGAATTTAAATTCGGCAGAAAGAGGTAAGATTTCAGGAAAGGAGCGATTAAGTTACAGAAAGAGAGCAAACATTGTTCGCTTAAAAAAGAGATTGAACAATACTCCGAGAAAACCTGCCCCCCGCTATTTATGCTCTAAAACTGCTTACAATGAAACAACTGATTTTAGTAGATGCTGAGAAGCAATTCCGGCTGAAAATGAAAAAACTGCTTACAGATTATTGCCCTGAAATCCAGATCGCCGGTGAAGCTGAGGATATTCCCTCTGCTGTGAGATTGATCAAGCAGCTGAATCCTGACATCGTATTGACGAGCATCCAGTTGGAAAAAGGTACGGCCTTTGATCTGCTCAATAAATTCTCGGCCCCGCGGTTCCAGGTAATCCTGACAGCTTTTTGTGGTGACTTTGCCCTCAAGGCCTTTAAGTACAATGTAGTGGATTATCTTTTAAAACCAGTGGATCCGGACGAGTTGGTGAAGGCAATTGAGAAAGTTCTCGTAATGAAAAAGCCATCCATTCCTGAACCTGTTGAGGGGAAAAACCGCATCCAGGCTAGGTTGTCAGATAAAGTTGCGTTGACAACAACAAATGGATTGGCTTTTGTTAAACTAGAAAAGGTGGTTTATCTGCGTTCGGAAGGAAGTTATACTACTTTTTTTCTGGAAGATGGGAAACAGCTCACAGTTTGCAGAGGATTGAAGGAGTTTGAAGCCGGATTGCCGGAAGGACATTTTTACCGTACCCACCAATCATATATCGTGAATACGGAACGAGTGGAAGAAATCAGCAAAAAGGACGGTTGTTTCGCCTTGATGCAGGGCGGCATTGAAATTCCAGTTTCCCGCAGGAAACGAGAACCGTTTTTGGGATTTTTACAGGGTAGGATGGTGGGGTAAACCTAAAATTTCACACAAACATTCTTAGGTTCCGTAAAAAACCTGAGGGCTTCCCAGCCTCCTTCACGTCCTACGCCGGAATGTTTCACACCACCAAAAGGTGTCCTGAGGTCACGGACCATCCAGCAGTTGATCCAAACGATGCCGGCCTGGATCTTTTCGGCCATCCTGGAGGCACGTTTCAGGTCATTGGTCCAGACGGTGGAAGCGAGGCCATAGACAGTACCATTGGCCAATTCTAGAGCTTCTTCTTCTGTGTCAAACGGTTCGATGGTCACAACCGGGCCGAATATTTCTTCCTGGTTGGTACGGCATCCAATGGTGAGTCCTTCGATAACAGCGGGTTTCATATAGTACCCCCCGGAAAGATCACCGTCAAGTTTTAAGACTTCCCCTCCGCAAAGGATTTTTCCACCTTCTTCCTTTGCCAGTTCCAGGTAGGATTGCACCTTGTCCAGATGTTGCTGGGAAACGAGTGCTCCTAATTTGGTGTCTTTATCAAATGGATCACCGACATTTAATCTGGATACTCTTTTCACCAATTCATCCCTGAATTTTTCATAGATTGGCCTTTCCACATAAATTCTGGATCCACACAGACAGATCTGCCCGTTATTACCAAAAGAAGAAGAAACCGTAGTTCTGATCATTTCATCAAAGTCGCAATCAGCAAAGATGATATTTGGGTTTTTTCCTCCTAGTTCAAGGGAAAGTTTTTTAAACATCGGTGCTGCTGTAGCTGCTATCTTCTTACCGGTGGAAGTACCTCCTGTGAATGAAATGGCTTTTATTTTTGGATGCTCAATGATGGGCTGGCCCGCCTTATTTCCTAAACCGTGAACAATATTCAGCACTCCTGCAGGCATACCTGCTTCAATACAAATTTTTGACAGGAGATGAGCAGTCATTGGG
>QQUB01000788.1 GCA_008501835.1 Bacteroidota bacterium | reverse complement strand
CCATTGCCCCTCGGAATGGTCGATGTCCAGTTTAGCTGCCAGGTAATTCTTATTGGCGAAAAAAGCCAATTTGGGATCTTTAAAGGTGTTTTGTTCCATCCATTGGCAGGGCATGCACCAATCTGCGGAAAAATGGGCAAAATACAACTTACCTTCTTTTGCCGCCATCTCACGCACTTCGGAGAGGGCCGCGTCCACAAACTGAACAGAAGCCTTAAGACGAAAGCCAGGGAAAATTATTAATAGCACGAGGGGGAGAAAAAGAATATTATACTTTTTCATATTTCATAAGGATTAAACTTGTTTACCAAATAGCAGGGTCTCGCTTTGGTAACGCTAAAGATAGGTCAATTTAATCGCAACATCAAGGCAAACGATTTAAACGGTCGAAAAAACAGGCGGAACGGTATCTCTCGATTAGCTAACGTTTTAGAATCATTATCCGGCAATTAACCTTCTTTTGGAATTTTATTCCTAATACAGAGCTTTTTAAGCATACATGGAAGGATATTAGTAACTTTGTAATCCACCAATTCACTCGACTGCATGGATAAACAAACTTTTGACAGCACCAAAGAGCTCATTGCCAAGGATTTCGAACTGGAAACCCTGGAAGATGATACCGTTTCCGAAGAGCAATTACTGGAATTGTTGGCCGAACGTATGGATTTTCTGATTCAGAACAGAACGGAATTCCTTTTCAGCCTGATGTACAGGTTGGATATCGATGAACGGAAGGTTGAAAGAGCTCTGCATCCCCTGTCTCCGGAACCGGCAAACATCGGCCTGGCCAGGCTGGTGCTGGAGCGTCAAAAGCAACGGGCATTTACCAAACAACACTATAAGCAGGATAAATTGGAGGATATGGATTGGTGATTCAGTCGGTAGTTCTCAGTCGGCAGTCCACAGTTCTCAGTCGGCAGTCCACAGTTCTCAGTCGGCAGTCCACAGTTCTCAGTCTTCAGTCCTCAGTCAGCAGTCGGCAGTCGGCAGTCGGCAGTCCACCTGCCTAAAGGTGAGAAGTTTAACCGCAAAGTGCGCAATAGAGGGGCCAGGTGCGCAAGGGAGTATATTGAGGACGCAAAAATTTCCAAATTCGGATCAACCCTAGTGATCCAAAAACTCAAAGGGTTATTTTAACCTAGTTTGAACCAGAAGCTGTCCAGTTTACTCAATAATTCTTCTGCCTTGGATTTATAGAAACTATCGCTGGTAGTTGAGATTAATTCATTCAATTGTTCCTGAATTTCTTCAGGTTCTTCTTCCATGGCTATTTGAGCAAGGGCTATACTGTATAAGGTATTATCCCTAATGGCATCTTTCCGGCTTTCCGGGAAATCAGCAATATCGAGGGACATTAATACATTATCAAAAGCTTCCAGGGCCATTTCGTATTCCTGATTTTCCATGAAATCATGAGCACTGGCAAATTGTTTTTCCACTACTTGAATATCTTCAGGAATTTCGCTGCCCATCGTACCTCCTGTTTCCGGACGGAAGTAAGCAGCTTCTATTACAGCATTTGGTCCGAAATTAGTTGTAGCGTACCATTTCAGACCAATACTGACTACCAACAGGAATGAAGCGGCAATGGCCATCCTGCGGAAAAGTGGGCGAATTACAACTCCTTGCCTGGAAGGTGCTGTTTTTTCAGCTTCCCAGGTTTTCATTTTACCCTTAAACTCCTGGCTTTCAAGAGCATTTAAGCCAGAGATGATCGTTTTATATTGTTCCACCTTTTTGGCAAAATCGGGATCTGACTTTATTCTTTCTTCTGTAGCTGAATTCAGATCAGGATGTAAATCATCTTTAAGGTAGGCTTCTATCAGCATGGACTCTTCGCCATCAGAGGATTTCCATTCTTCGGACCATTCCTCCAGTTTATGCTTAAAAGAAACATTCCCGAGAACATCAAGCCCGGTGAATATTTTCCGATAAGCATCAATCTCACTGGCAAGATCAGGGTTTGAGCTGATCTCATTTTCCAGTGTTTGTTGTTCGGAAGGGCTTAGTTTTCCCTGAAAATAAGCTTCAATAGTTTCGATATTTATTTGTCGCGGGTCCATTTTTGTTTTATCCTAACATTTGCCTTATGGCTTTGAGACAATCAAATTTTTTCTTTTTCGCTGCTCCCGGTGAAGGCATTCCCATATTATTGGCAATGGCTTCCATGCTAAACCCTTTTAGGTAAAACATAGTGAGCAGAGATTTGCATGGTTCCCCTATTTTTCCAAGGAGATTCTTTACAATAGCTGCGTTTTCTTCGACTTGTTCGTGTTCAGTGATCCAATCATCTGCCAGGTTTTTCAGGCTGTCCTCTCCTTCATCGGCAAGTTTAAAACCTTTTCGTCTGCAAAGGTTTTTACCAATTCCGATCAGATAGGTACTTAAAAGCGATTGAAGGGGAGGTTGCAGATTGCCACTGACCGCTTTACGATGAAAGATCACCATCGCCTCATGCAGCAGTTCCAGGGCCTTAGGTGGGTCAATACCAGCATACTTCATGAAATGACCGCAAAAAACATCACGGACGTTCTCATAAAATGCTTTCCAAACCCTGTCATCGCCTCCTGCGAGTTGCTCAAGTAATTTTTCGTCGTTCTGATACTTGCTTTTGTTCATTAATGAGCGGGTTTCGGTTTAGGTTACAAAACAGATAAACTATTTTTTAAAGATTTTTTGTTTCGATGTGAACTTCTGAAAATAGTTAACGGGAAATCGGGAGAGAAACATATGCTATCGGGCTGTAAAATACTATTATTTCAATTCATCTTCAAGAATTCCGATCCGGTAATCCAGATCATGGCGTTCCACACCTTGTTCTTTAGCCTTTTTAAAAAAGTTCAACGCCCTGGACATATCACGACCCTCATGATGATAAAGTCCATAATAATAAGCAAGTAATGGATTGTCCCCGGTCAATTGTTCCGCTATAGTTAAATCCTCCAAAGCGTCCGCTAATTTTCCTGTTTTTATTTTAACAAGGCTACGGTTCAAATGCATTTCAGCTACCCCCGGCTGATAATGAATTGCCGCATTCAAGTCATTTATGGCCTCCTCAAAGTTGCTCATTTCAATGTACACTTCAGCGCGTTTATTAAGCGTATCGGCATCTGAATAATTGTAATAAAGACAGTGGTTAAAATATTTTAAGGCCTCCATAAATTCATTAACCTTTACATGAAGTTCCCCAATTTCTTTAAAATCATTTAATTGCAGTTTTCCATTATTTCCAAACTCCTTGTAGGTGTCCAGTGCCTCCCTGTAAAGTCCCATAGCCTTTTGAGTCTCAATCAACAAGGAATATTCCTGAACCGGCGGCTTTTCTGCTTTTGATATTTGCTCCTCACACCATTGCCTGACCTCATCATATTTACCTTCCTCATATTTCTTTTCCATCTGAAGGTACTCTTCAGAAAGCGACAGCCTCGATAATAGAAGAATAATGATATATCCGTCACTATAAGCTAATCCTCCATCATGCAATTTAAATCCACTTGCCGAAGGCCACAGATTGACCGCCAGATCAATTAAGGCAGCCGCTACAAAAATCATAATAATAGTGATCTGACCATCGGTAAGCGATTGGGTTGCCATGAGCCAAATCAAGGGTACAGCTATAATCAAACTGGCAAAGGGGCCACCTAACAGGATGATCAGGTTTTGCCAAAAATTATCCACACCTTCATGCCGGCACAGGCCAATCTTCCAGTCCAGTAAATTCCATTTGAAATAGATCTTAATGTGCCCAAGGTTTAATTGATAACTATTGGAAATATCTCCATAGGAACCTACGTAAACCGTAACAGGCTGGCGGGTAAACATCAAAGCAGGAATGGCATGTCCCAACTCATGAAAAAAAGTAGTCAATGACCTGAACACCAACACTCCAAGGATGCCGGCAATGCCAATGAACATTCCTAACAATACGCCCATTTTCAATTTGGTTTTTTAATAGTATTATTTTTCAAAAGCTTCCATCACAGGTAAGGCACGATTATTAAAGCCATAAAGAGCCAGGTTCTCCCACGGTGATCCATCCTGGGATTGTGCTCCATCAAATGCGATGAGTTCGGCCCCCCAGTAACAGAAACCAACGCCCCTGTTCGCATCCGTAACAATCTGTTTTATTCTATTGATAAAATCTTTTTGCCCTTCAGGAGTAGCCGGATAATCCGGTAAAATCAGATCATCATCACTGCCAACGATATTATTGGTCCAATCGTTCCAGTCCAGGGTCCAGGGATAGGCTGTCTCAGCTATAATAACATCCTTATCGTGCGCTGTTGCAAGATTATCAATCGTCTGTACCAAAAGATCCAGATCCTTTCCATGATAAAAAGGATAATAGGACAACCCTATCAAATCAAAGTCCAGATCTCCTACAATATCATAAAACCATGTACTTCCACTGATACCAGCAAAGTGAATGATGGTTTGCGCCTCCGGATCGTTATCTCTTACCGCCTGCAATCCAGTTGCGAGAAGTTCCTTGAATTGAACCTGATTATTGCTGATTTTTCCATGAGGATATAAAATCCCTGAATTGTTTTCGTTGCCTATTTGAATGTATTCCGGATGAATCTCGGTCATGATTCTAGCCGTATAAGCATACATGCTATCCTTTACTTGCTCAAAACTAAGTCCCTGCCAGGCCGCAGGTGTTGTCTGAGCACCAGGATCAGCCCAGGTATCTGAATAATGGACCGTCAACCAGACTTTTAATCCCTCAGCTTCAATTTCTTTGGCAAATGCCTTTACATCCTCAAAACCTGAATAACCATTTCCGGGAGAATGCCATAACTTTAGCCGAACAGTATTGCCCCCATTTAATTTAAAGGTTGTCAACAAATCTTCAAATTCTCCCTCCGCATTAAAATAGGCGGCATTGGAGGTCTCCAGGATTTTTGGCAATTGAGAAAGATCTGCTCCTCTGACCAGGCTAAAATCTACCTCGAAAGGGTCAGGCTGGTCGGGTTCTGGTTTCGAACATGCCAAAGCTAAAAACAAAACGAATACTAAGTACCTGTACATCTGCTCTATTTTGATTTGATAGTTATTTTTTTGGATTTCAAACCCGAAGCCCTGATATCGACTTCAATTTCCCCTGGTGCTGTCTCAGCTCCAATAATGACCATGGCCTTTCCGAAAAATAAATCCACCGTTTCAGAGGAAAAGGCATTCATGGATTGAGGATTTCCATTTCCAACGGCTAGGAGTTTTCCAGCTCCTTTGACCTTTACCCTGAGTTCTTCATTCGCTAATGGACATGGCATTCCATCTTTGTCTATTGCTTCCACCAGTACGAAACTTAAGTCCTCTCCATCAGCTGATAGCTCTATACGATCAGGAGTAATCCTTAAAGCATGAGGTTCTCCGGCTGTTTTCATAGTTTGCCTGCCAATCTCAATTCCTTCTTTATAAGCAACAACCAGCAATTCTCCTGGTTCATAAATCACATCCTTCCACATCAATCTGAAACGCTCCACAGAATTATTTGACTTTGGATCCTTACACTGTTTTCCAAGTGATTTCCCATTCAAAAACAACTCTGCGCAATCACCATTGGTGTACACAAAAACAGGCGTCACCTCTCCTACTCTATCCGACCAGTTCCAATGTGGCAAAATGTGAATAGTTGTCTCTTCCGGCTTCCAGTAACTTTTGTAAAGGTAATATCTATCTTTTGGGATACCGCACAAATCCACAATTCCGAAATAGGAACTTCTGGAGGCTTCCTTGTCCGTCATACCTTTTTCTTTCACCCATTTATTATTGTAGGGAGTTGGTTCTCCAAGATAATCAAACCCTGTCCAGACAAATTCCCCGGCAATGTAGGGCTCTTGTTGCTGCCACATAAAATCATCGTCTGCTACCTCTGCCCAATAGGGAGCGTTGAGATCGTAGGAACTGACCTGAAGTGAATTTGTAAAGGCTGTTTTATCTTCTGGTAAAGGGAATTCATAAAACCCACGTGTACTCAGAGTAGAAGCCGATTCACTGATGATAACCGATTTATTGGGTTCCAGTTGTCGGGCCAGGCTGTATCGGCGACCATAATTCCAACTGTGAACATCGTAATACTTCCAATGCCCAAGAGTTGCACTTTGTTTACTGTCGCAAACAAGGGTATTGGGTCGAGTATCGTCGTATTTTTCCAGGTAATTGATCATAGTACGAAGTTTGTGGAACCCTCCCTTGATATTCCACTGAACATCACCAATTTCATTACCTACACTCCACAGAAAAATGGAGGGATGGTTTCTATCCCTTACTACGAAATTTCTCATATTCCTGTGCGTAAAATCATCGAAATCTGTGGTATCGACAATGCCTGCTTTTGCATCGTATTTGTCAAATATTTCATTAACAAACAACAGGCCCATTTGATCACAAAGGTCCAGCAGTTCGGGAGCCGGGGTATTATGACTAGACCGGACGGCATTACACCCCATATCCTTCATTATTTCTAATTGACGTTCCATGGCTCTTTTATTGAACGCAGCTCCTAATGGCCCCAGGTCGTGATGTAAGTTAACCCCTTTTAATTGTACTCTGCAGTCATTCAAATAAAATCCATGATCCGCAGTAAAGCGAATTGTTCTGACCCCAAAAGTCGACTCATATTCATCCACCAATTTATTCGTATCATAAATCTTCGTCTTAACTGTATACAGATGCGGGTCGTCAATGTCCCATAACCGTGGATTTGCAAGAGTGATGGTTGTTTCAAGCACCTTTTGCCGGTCCGCGAGTATTAAGTCTTTGATCTCTTTTGAGGTAACTACATTACCCATCGCATTAATTAGCATATGGACCACCTTAACCTCTTTTTCCTGTCCACTGAAATTATTAACGGTCGTTGCAAGCTGAACATCTGCAAAATGTGGTTTGACGATTGGGGTAGTAATATAAGTCCCCCAAATATCCACATGTACCGGGTTTACTGCAACCAATTGTACCTTTCGGTAAATTCCTGCTCCGGGATACCATCGGCTATCATGAGGACGCGTATCTGCATGAACCGCCAAAAGGTTCGGTTCCTCCGGGTTGACAAAATCAGTAATATCCAAATAAAAAGAGTTGTAGCCATAATCCCATTCACCAGCAAATTTCCCATTGATATAAACCTTTGGGAAGGCCATCACTCCATCAAAAATCAAGTACAGCCGCTTTCCCTTCAGGGATTGAGGCAGGTCGAGTGTTTTACGATACCAGCCTTGTCCCTTCCATGGAAGTTTTCCGGTATTACCATCTCCCTCAACTTCAAAAGGTCCGGCAATGGCCCAGTCATGAGGCACTTTGACGTTTTCCCAACCGGAATCATCAAATTCAGGAAGGTGTGCCTGCGACTGTTCACCTTTTTGGAATTTCCAGCCATCTGATATGAGTTCTACGGTTCGAACCTGGGCTATTGTGACAAAATTTAGCAATATAAAAAGAACAGTAGGAAAGAATTTTGAAATCATGGTAAGCTCTTCTGTTTTAAAACAATTGTGAAGGGTCCAAAATACAATTTTATGCAAGACAAATTCATTGTTCTTGAAAAAAAACGAACCTGACAGTAACCTTTTTTCATTCCGCTGCATAAAGCTAATGTAAACAACAGAAAACCAGAACCACAACGGTTGATAATAACCCTGAAAAAGAAATGAGAAAGGCGTTCTGAGCATTTGGAAGGGAAAAATTTCCTTTGCAATTCCGGGACCGGCCAAAG
This sequence comes from Bacteroidota bacterium, assembly GCA_008501835.1. GTDB lineage: Bacteria > Bacteroidota > Bacteroidia > Chitinophagales > Saprospiraceae > BCD1. The sequence goes on along the minus strand of QQUB01000788.1, from coordinate 864 downwards.
TCAAAAATCCCTATGAACAACTATCCGGAATAAAGCAACTTCTACTTTTCATTGCGTAAAACACTCTTTCAAACCGGTCTCGTGCTTCCTACGCGGGCCGGTTTTTTTTAATGCAAAGTGCATAGTGCAGGGTGTAGAGTTCAAAACCCGAAGCAGGCTATATCCAGGCAAACTTCTTCCAAACGAGTTATCCTCGCGGGAAAGACTATAGAATGAGATTGTAGTAATATCTGAGTTTAAGAAGCTATTTGAGTTTAACTCTTCGGTTTTGTTATGCCCCTTTTTCAGTCACTCATCGCCTGCCTGCCGACCGCAGGAAGGCCGTTTACAAAAATCCTCATTTAGCGCTGCTAGACTCCGGCTTTTGCGCCTTGATTGGGTAAAAAATGACCTATAATAAATTCCAAAAGTCAAAGCCATATAGCTTCTAAGAATTATAAACTCTTTGTAGTTAAGAATGTAGATAGAATTAGTATCAAATGATTCTAAGAGTTTCGGGGTAATTCAATTAACAGTGTCCATAATCTTGTAAACCCTTGGAAATCAATAACACTTTAAACTTGGAACTTTGAACAGTCCCAAAGTTTCATTTTAATTCTCAGTGCTCCCTGTGCCTTCTTTGTGTCCCCTGTGGTTAAGGTCTGCTAATTAATGTTTTTGATTAAAAGCAGTTCTGTGCTTCTACTCACCTTATTATTTTTTCAATTTGCAATTGAGAATGACTTAAAGTTTTTATTGAAAAAATCTCTTTGCTTTTATCTTGAAATTGTAGTTCCAAACCTCCATTCTCATTTATTTTCCATGTTCCTTTTCCCCATTTCTTTTTTGTTTCAAAGTTGTCTTTATCATTATGCTTATATTCAA
>QQUB01000165.1 GCA_008501835.1 Bacteroidota bacterium | reverse complement strand
GACCGTACCTGGATGGATGTCTCGGCGAATCATTTGAATTATCAGCAGGAAGTAATTTTGACCTGGCTACCTACGAGTGGGATGTTCCCGCCGGGATGACCTTCAGTTGTGTGGATTGCCCAAACCCGGAAGTTATTGCTTCCACTCCCGGAACCTACAATATTACTGCAACGCTCATCACGGACATTTGTACCACCACCGATGATCTTACCATTGTAGTGAATTCTGCTCCTGCACCGGAATATGAACTCATTGACGATATTACAATATGCGAAGGAGAAGATATCAGTATTGGTGGAGCAGCAAATCCCGGCGTTACCTACTCCTGGACCTCCAATCCTGACGGATTTATATCAGATCAGTCCAACCCTTCTGTTTCTCCAACCACAGAAACAACCTACATCCTTTCAGCAGAAAACGGTGATTGCCCTACACCGGTTCTCGATAGTGTAACCATTTCAGTGGATATTGCTCCAATTGTTTCTGTAGCTAATGATACTACTATTTGTCAGGGCGAAACAATCACGTTGGGTAATACGGAAATTGAAGAAGGAGTTGTTTATATGTGGACAGGACCCGATGAAATTGAAGCGGATACTTTTCCAAATACCACTGCTACTCCGGGCGTTAGCGGCGTTTATGCATTAAATGCTACCCGTGGAGCCTGTGAAGTAATTGAAACGGTAAATGTTGAAGTGGTTGAAATACAGGTAGACATCCAACAGGACACTGTAGAAATATGTCTTGGAGAGAGCCTTGATATCAGTGCATTTGTCCTTCCGGCAGGTGAACAGGCCGCATGGATACCTGATGATGGTTCATTGAATACACTTTTAGGTAATGAAGTTATTGCGACTCCGGAAGTATCTACCTGGTATTTTGCCAGTCATTCAGTTCCGGGATGTGGTAGAACTGACTCCATTTTTGTAAGAGTGGATTCTCTTCCTGATTTGAGCATTATCGCCACTCCTGAGAAAGATCCTTATTGTCCTGGAGAAACGGTAACCCTGATTTCTAATACTTATGACCCTTCAAGTTTCCCGTTCATTGAACATGAATGGTTAAGTGGGCTGGGTTATCAAACGCCTGATTCTCTCTGGAATATGGTTATAATCACTGCGGACACATTTGAATACCAGAGAATTACCACAAACAGAGCTTGTATCGATACGGCATCCATTTTAATCAATGTGGAACAACCGCCAAACATGAGCATCATTCCGGAAAATCCAACCATATGTGAAGGAGAGACCATTGCTCTGGATCTATCCTACGATGGTAATGGTGGAGTAAGCTGGGAACCCCAGGATGGCTCCATTTCATGCGAAGAATGTTTAGATCCTAATGTTTCTCCTACGGGAACGACAACCTACACTGCCACCAGTGATGACGCTTGTCCAAGTTCTGCTTCGGTAACTGTCATCGTGGAAAACCTTCCAGTTATCAGTGTAATTGGTGATCAGACAATATGTGATACCGAAACTGAATCAATTCAATTATTTACGGGAACTCCTGAAGCCGGGGTCACCTACACCTGGACGTCTCCTGACGATGCAAGTTTCAGTTCCAATGATCCTTTGGTTGAGGTCTTGCCTGATATGACCACAACTTATGAGCTCGTTGCTGAGAATGAATGTGGCCCTAGTACAGCCTCCGTAACTATAAATGTGATTGAAGAGCCTGAAGTGATTCTCGATGATCAGACAATTTGCCTTGGTGATGTATTAGTTATGGAAGCTATTTCAGACCTTCCGGATGGAGTGAATGAAGTCTTTGAATGGTCGTACAACGGCATGACTTCCAATGAACCAATTCTGACCATTCCTGATCTGACAGAAACTACCGAAATAACATTGGATTACACCTATGGCCCGAATTGCGGTACGGTTACCACAATGGCCACTGCTGTCGTTGTAGGCAATAATTTTTCAGTCAGCGTGGACACTGAACCCGATACAGTGTTTATCGGTGGAAGTGCATTATTGAATGCAACGGTTAATGCCGATCCTCCATTAACGGGAGAAGTGACCTATGATTGGTTTATTGATGGTGTACTTGTTGGAACCAGCAATGTGCCAACCTTTACAGCAACAGACATCGAGGGTGATCCTGAGCAGGATATTACTGTACCGGTAGAAGTTACCGTAACCTCTGCAGAAGGTTGTGTACGAATGGCCGATACAACCCTGGTAATCAGATTTGCTGCCATTCGAATTCCGAACGTATTTACACCAAACGGCGATGAATACAACAATGTATTCAAAGTTTATCATACTGAAGGTGTAGAGGTGATTTCCCTGAGAGTTTATAATCGTTGGGGACAATTGGTATTTGAAACCACAACCGATGAAGAATGGGACGGTACTTTCAAAGGTGAGCCTGCCCAGTCAGACGTTTATATTTATACCACTGTATATACCCTTAATGGTGAGCAAATCGAGGAATCCGGTGAAATCACTCTTTTGAGGTAAAGTCCAATTTTTAAGAAACCAGCCTTTCTTAATGGCAAATTAGGGTCTAACTTTAAGTTAGGCCCTAATTTTTTTATTCATTTGAGTCAAACAGTGAATTAATCTCCTCTTCTGTTTTCCGAAGTTTTTCCTGGCAAAAATTAATCAAAAATGCAGCGCGTTTGGATTGTTCCGTCAATTCATCAATACTGGTCATTTCTTCCTGCATTGACTTGACGATTTGTTGTAACTCCTCAAATGCCTTCTGGTAATTCAATTCTTCCATCAGTTTTTCTTGTCTTTTGTTATTTTACTTGTCACGGTTCCTTTTTTGAACCTGCTATACAATATTTCCCCCTCTTTGATTGCTTCCGGTGATTTTATGATTTTTCCTGCCTCATCAGTGGAAATACTATATCCTCTTGACAAGGTTTTTTCCAAATTCAGCAGTTCCACCATGCCGCCTAAATGATCCAAAGTGGTTTTTGACAAATTAATTCTATTTTGAATTAAACCAGGAAGATTGCTCTCTGCCTGATTTATGAGTTGTTGATTTTGTCGCACTACTCCATGACTTAAGTGCTTGATCGCATTCGTGAAATCATTTAGACGAATTTTTTCACCGGAAATCCTGGTGACTATTGATCGCTTAATTTGTAATGCTAAATGCCCTATACTATTTTCAAATTCGAAATTATGTGTTATCAAAAAGTCGGCAACTGCGGTAGGTGTCTTTAAGGAGGTATGAGCGACCATATCCAATACAGATTCATCTCTTTCATGGCCGATACCAGTAATCACCGGTAAAGGAAATTGAGCTACCGCCTCACTTAAACCAAAATCATCAAAAGCTTTCAAGTGTAGTTTTGCACCCCCTCCCCTGATGATTACCACACAATCGAATGGCTTTGTTGAGCGACGAATGCGCTTAAGGTTTTGCAGAGCTTCTTCAACAGTATTTTCTCCCTGCATAGCCATTTTGAATAGCGTAGTTTCATACGTGTAACCAAATCCATTTTTGGAAAGATGTTCCATAAAATCCTGATATCCGGCAGCCGTATCAGTACTCAAAACAGCAATATTCTGAATAACACGAGGTAAAGGTAACCGGCTATTGAGATCAAGTAATTGCTTCTCCCGAAGCTCCTGAATTATTTTTTGTCTTTCAACAGCAAGTTTTCCAATGGTATAAGCAGAATCTATTTCTAAAATAATCAATTTAAATCCATAACGTTCATGAAATTCAGGCTGTACCCTGAACATCACCTCAAGACCTTCCTGTAAGATAGATTCAACAGGCACTTCCAGAGAGGATTTGATTTTCAGGAAATTCCTTGACCAGATCACTGCTTCAGATTCAGCAATAACACCTTTACTATTATTGTCCTCTTTTTCAACCAGGTTGAGGTAATGATTACCTCTGGCAAAGGAATATTGGGCGATCTCAGCCCTTAACCAAAGTGGCTCAGGAAAGTTCAAAGCAGTTATTCTGCGGATGAATTCATTGAGTTCGAAAAGTGATAAAGCCTGCAAATCGTCAAATTTAAATTCTTTTTATAAAAGTTGTGGCTCTGGGTTTCTTTTGTTAAATTGCCACAGATTTTAAAACACAAAAATAGAAAACTATGAAGTTTGAAGTTTTCCAAAGTGAGAACGACCAAAAATACTATTTCCGTCTCAAAGCCGGAAATGGTCAGGTGATCCTCTCAAGCCAGGGTTATGCAAGCAAAGCTGGTTGCATGAACGGTATTGATTCTGTAAAGAACAATGCAGCAGACGATGCCAACTATGAAAGAAAAGAAGCTGCCAATGGTAAGCTGCACTTCAATTTGCTGGCACAAAATAAGCAAGTAATTGGCAAAAGCCAGATGTATGCCGGAAAATCAGGTATGGAAAATGGTATTGATTCCGTCAAAACCAATGCTCCAAAGGCAACAACAGAAGAATTATAATTACTGCCTTTCATAAGGTTATTAAAGTAACAACTAATGGCTCTTGCTGGAAAGGCAGGAGCCATTTTTGCTAGATGAAAGTTTTATCAGTCGAACAAATCCGGGCGCTGGATGCTTTTACTATTGCCAATGAACCAATCCCTTCACTGGAACTTATGGAAAGGGCCTCCAGGGTGTTTACCCATTGGTTTATTAATATTTTTCCGGACGAAGATGTTCCGGTAACCATCTTTTGCGGTCCGGGAAACAATGGTGGTGATGGTCTGGCAGTCGCCAGGTTACTGCATGACAAATTTTATACTGTCAAAGTAGTTTTCTGTGCCATAGGAAACAGTACTTCTGAAGATTTTAAGGCCAACTTGGATCGATTGCCTGCAAAAATCAAAACTGACCTGGTAAAACTTAAAAAAGGCGATAAACTGCCGGTCATTGCCAAAGAAAGCATCATAATTGACGCTATATTCGGCTCCGGATTGAGCAGACCCGTGGAAGGATTTTGGGGTGAAGTAATTAACTACCTTAATTCCCAGACCAACCCGTTAGTGTCCATCGATGTTCCATCAGGTCTGTTTGCAGACCGACACAGTAATGGAAGTATCATAAAGGCAGATCACACCTTGTCTTTTGAATTGCCCAAGTTTGGTTTCTTTTTCGCGGAAAACCATGAATTCACCGGTGAGTGGGATTTTCAAAGCATTGGACTATCCTATGAATTTATTGATTCTGCCTCTACCAGTAATTATTACCTCACCAAAAAAGATATTCAACTCCTGTTAAATCCCCTTAAAAAGTTTGATCACAAAGGAACTTTTGGCCATGCGCTGCTTGTTATGGGAAGTTATGGGAAAATTGGGGCTGCAACCCTGGCCGCCAAAGCATGTCTTCGCACCGGATGTGGGCTTGTTACGGTTCACCTCCCCAAATGTGGTTATGAAATATTGCAGACCGCTGCCCCTGAAATTATGGTGAGCATTGATGAGGGTGAAAACTATATTGAAAACCCACCAAATCCGGAAAACTATGCTTCCATTGGTGCTGGTTGCGGTATTGGAACAACCCCTGAAACTGCCAAAGCATTACAAAAACTTATTAGCGAAAATGATCATCCAGTTTTGCTGGATGCTGATGCCTTGAATATTCTTGCAGCCAATAAACAATGGCTTCGGGAATTACCTCAGGGAAGTATTTTAACACCGCACCCCGGAGAATTCAGAAGACTGTTTGATGGATATGCAAATAATTTTGAACAAAACGAGATTCAAAGGCAAATGGCTCAGGAGCTGAACGTTTTCATCGTTCTGAAAGGTGCTCATACCTGTATTGCGGATCCTGAGGGAAATTGCTACTTTAACTCCACCGGCAACCCAGGCATGGCTACAGCCGGAAGTGGAGATGTTTTGAGTGGTATGATTACCAGTTTTCTGGCTCAGGGATATCCACCAAAATCTGCTGCTATATTAGGGGTCTACTTACACGGACTCGCAGGAGACATAGCGGCCGATCAACAGGATCCTAAGAGCCTGATTGCGTCCGACATTATTAATGCCATTGGCCCGGCCTTTAAAACAATAAAAAATTAAACAATGAACAGAGAGAAAGTTGTCGTATTAACTGGCGCTGGAGTAAGTGCAGAAAGTGGAATTAAAACCTTTAGAGACGCTGGTGGATTATGGGAAGGACATGATGTCATGGAAGTAGCTTCTCCCGAAGGATGGAGAAAGGACAAGGAGCTTGTGCTGGACTTTTATAATCAACGCCGCAGACAACTGAAAGAAGTTGAACCCAATGACGCACACTTTGCGCTTAAGGACCTCGAATTAAAATACAAGGTAGTTGTCGTCACTCAAAATATTGACAACCTGCATGAAAGAGGCGGAAGTTCAAAGGTAGTTCATCTCCACGGGGAATTGAACAAAGTCAGAAGTACGGTAGATCCGTCACTGATCTATGAATGGAACGATGATCTGAACCTCGGTGATAAATGCGAAAAAGGAAGTCAGCTCAGACCACATATAGTCTGGTTCGGTGAAGCAGTGCCTATGATGGATAGAGCCCTTCTTGAAATTGCTTCTGCCCAGCACGTAATCATTATCGGAACCTCCATGCAGGTTTACCCTGCAGCAGGTTTAGTTGGATACGCTCCAAGAAATGCGAGTATCTATTATGTGGATCCTCGGCCTTCGATCAATGCTGAACTCAGTATTCGGGACAACCTTGAAGTTTTCGCCGAAAATGCAGGAACAGGAGTTCGAAAGGTTGTAGAAATCCTGTTGAAATAGGTGCTTTTTTGATCAGTTCTTCATGGATTCCTTAAACCGGTGCAAAACGGCTATACCTGTGAAGAAATACCAATCGTTGGCCTCCGGGTTTCCGGCGGCCGACAATCCATCAAGATAATCCGTGAATGTAGCTCTTGCACCGACTTCAAGGCTGACATTCCATAGTTCGGCTACATCGAACTTTACTCCTGTGCCCATAGGTACAATAATTCTTGTTGAGAGGGCATCTGCATTAATATCTTCCTCAATCTTTAGGGAAAGCTCAGCAGAACCATTTGATTTTGAAAAATCTGTATCAGGATCAATCCGAATTATTCCAACTCCAATAAAACCATATGGAGAAATTAGCTTTTTGAAACCCCGGCCTCCAAGATACCTTTGCTTGCCAAATGGCTCGTATTCAATTACGGCAGAAATCTCCGTTAATTGAGTAAGGAAATTAACTTTACGGACATTTTCCCTCCAGGGATCTCCTGTTCCGATATCATCGCCCTTAAGATTGCTGACATATATGCCCGGTCGGACACTCCAGTTATAATCCAACACGTATTTACCGAATATCCCAAACCCCATGGCGCTATTCTTTAATCCGGGTACAAGGCCAGGAGTGATATCTCCTCTATAACTTGCGGCCCCGGTAAAGAACCCGAGTTCCCAGGCATATTGAGATTTAAGGGTAATTGTGCAAAAGAGTAGTAGTAGGATTAAAGGTAGTTTTCTCATAGTAAATTCTGTTTCAATTTATGGACCTAAAGGGGACAGGATGAATTCTACCCGCCTGTTCAATTTTCTGCCGGCAACGGTTTTATTATCTGCTATAGGAACCTCTTCGCCTAGTCCGGTGAACTGCATCCTTTGTTCAGCAATATTTCTTTTTACAAAGAATTTAAAGCAAGCTTCAGCTCTTTTCTCGGATAAAATCTGGTTTCGGGCCGCTTTTCCAACATTGTCTGTGTGACCCCTGATCTCCAATTGATAATTTGGATATTTATTCAAAAGGGAATCAACAAGTTTAAGATTCTCAATAGATCCAGGCGTAAGAATGGCACTCCCTGTTTCAAATTTAATTGCTTTAGTGGCTAAATCCAAAAGCTCGAGTTCCTTTTTTGTCATAACCGGGCAACCTAAAGTATCCTGGGTTCCCGCTAATTCAGAACATTTATCAATTCCATCCCAAACGCCATCTCCATCCTTATCCGGACATCCATCACAGGTGCCGGCAATTTCCGGACAGGCATCTTCTTCATTTAAAAAACCATCTTCATCCTTGTCGTATAGCTCAATTGGGCAACCCGCGGTAAGTGGAGTCCCAGGAATTTCCGGACATTTGTCATACCAGTTGATTACACCGTCATTATCGCAATCCGGGCACCCGCTCATTAGCTTTGTTCCTTTTTCTCCAGGACACCAATCAGCGGAATCTTTGATCCCATCCCCGTCCCTGTCGGGACAACCATTTGTTGATTCAGGTCCGAAAACGTCAGGACAATCATCTTCCATATCCACAATTTGATCACCATCCCTGTCCGGGCAGCCGTTAAGGTCTAATATCCCAAATTTATACGGACAAAGATCTTCCAGATCCTCCACACCATCTCCATCCGCATCCGGGCACCCTTTAGCGCTTATGTCCCCCGCAACAAGGGGACAAAAATCCTCACGATCCACAATACCATCCTTGTCAGAGTCCTTATCTCCAAGTCTTGTCACAAAACGCATCCCTCCAATAAGATACCAATCGTTGGATTCAGGATTGCCAGACATACTCACTCCGTCCAGGTAATCGGTAAAAGTTGGCTTCACTCCTACCCTGAGATCAAGCGCGTGTCTTTTCCCGAGGTCAATCCGTAATCCGCCGCCAAATGGAATAGAATCAGTGGTTTGCCGGCCTAATTTTTCT
>QQUB01000305.1 GCA_008501835.1 Bacteroidota bacterium | reverse complement strand
AAAGGATGGCTGGCGCGGCCATAAGGTTACCAGTGTAATTTATCCTCTTTTTTCTAAAAGTCCTAATTAAAATATGTTGACATCAGCGACCATAAAGGATAAAAAAGCTCAGGCATTTGCCCTCCGGAAGCAGCATTTTCCGGATGAGATCAAGTTCTATGCTCCGGGTTTGAAATCCTATACTACCATGGAGATCGAGCAGAAAAATCCACGTGCCTTTCTTCCGATCAGTCTCACAGGCAGTGCATGTGCACTTGATTGTGACCATTGCAACAAAAAGATCCTTGAGCCCATGATTGCTCTTGACCAGAAGAAGGGAGTTTTTGAATTGTGTAAAAATTTAAAAGCATCTGGAACAGAATCAGTGCTGATCAGCGGTGGTTCCTTAAAAACAGGAGAGGTGCCCTTTATGAAACATATTGACCAGATCAAAAGGGTGAAAGAAGAACTCGGAATGAAGGTCATTATGCATACCGGCCTGGTAACAAAAGAAGAACAAGCCAAAGCTTTGAAAGACGCAGGCGTGGACGGGGTAGCTCTGGATATCATCGGAGCTCAGGAAACTATTGAGGATGTATATCATATGGATGCAACGGTGGATGATTTTGAAAAGACGTTGAGCTTATTATCAAGTTATGGGTTGAGTTTGCGACCGCACATTATTCTTGGATTGCACTATGGTGAAATGCGGGGTGAGCGGAAAGCGTTGGAAATGATCGCCAAATACCCCTGCCATGCGTTGGTACTTGTTATTATAACTCCATTACATGATACGGCGATGTTTGGTGTAGAACCTCCGAGCCCAAAGGAGGTGGAGGCCTTTTTTGTCGAATCACGGCTTAAAATGCCAGATACTTATATAATGGTGGGTTGCTCAAGACCCCAGGGAGCGCATAAGGTGGCGGTGGACAAGGCGGCGGTTGAAGCTGGCTTGAATGGTATTGCCTACCCTGCCGAAGGTATTGTGGGCTTGTCGAAAGAGATGGGTTTGAAACCTCAGTTCTTTGAAAATGCTTGTTCCTGCGGTGTTGAATAATTGCAGGTACATACAGGAAGATGGTGTATCCGCTTTTCGCGGGTTAGCGGTAGATGAGTATTTGACCGAGACCTTTTCGGAACCAGATGAAGAAAAAGCGGCACTCAGGCTCTATACCTATAAAACGAATTGCGCCCTGGTAGGCAGGTTCCAAAATATCTATGCGGAACTTGATCTGGACACCTGTAAGAAGGAAGGCGTGGATTTCAGCAGGCGACTTACAGGAGGAGGTGCCATTATTATGGGTGAAAGCCAGTTGGGAATTTGTTTCTGCACTTCATCAGATGTTTTTCCCTGGCAGAACCTGAAAGAGTTGTATGTGCTTTTTTCCAGCCCCGTCATCAACACCCTGGGTAAATTAGGGATCAAAGCGGAATTCCGATCCAAAAATGATCTGGAAGTAAACGGGAAAAAAATAGCAGGGCTTGGAATATATGTGACACCCAAGGGAGCGATCCAGTTTCATACAAGTTTGTTGGTTGATCTCGATATACTGGAAATGCTCAAGGTCTTGCAGATCCCAATTCAAAAATATTCTGACAAGAGAAAAATAACATCGGTTGAGCAAAGAATTACAACCATCAACCGGGAAATAAACACAAAAATCAGTATCGACGAAGTAAGGGAAATGTTGAAAGAGGAGTTTGAAGCATTTTTCGATTTTAAAATGGCGAATCGCCCATTGACAAAAAACGAGGATGATTCAGTAGGCAAATTGATCGAAGAACGCTATCAAAATGAAGACTGGATCTATCAACATTCCCCCCAGACGGATATGACAGGAATGAGTGTTGTCAAAACACCGGCAGGTCTTTTGAGAACCTACATTGGCCTTAAGGGAGAAACCATCAAAAGTGTACTCATCACCGGAGATTTTCTGGAGGAACCAGAAACCTTTCGGTTAATTGAAGGACGCCTTAAATGGAGCCCTTTAGATCGCGAAAAAATTGAAAAAGTGGTGAGAACGGCTTTTTCAGAAACCAAAACCATTGAAAATCTGCCACAGGAAAAAGTAGTGGATGCTATCTATTTGGCAGCAAGAAGAGCAAGGTCCGAAAACCGGTTTACCTATGACGGTTCCTGCTATTATCCTGAAAAGGCAGAAGGATAATTGAAAAATCACTAACCATGACCTTAGACTTGAAATTTATTGATGGTGAAATGTCTGACAAAACAATACAGGTTGAATTGTCGACTAAGGCTGCAAAAGCCTTGAAAAAGAGAAATAAACCCTTGTTCGTAACCATGGAAGTTTATTTCAGCTGCTTTGTTGTCAAGAGGGTTCAGTTTTCAGAAACCGAACCTGAATGGCCATCTTTTGAAGCTGGAGACAATTTGAATCTCAGTTTCAGGGTGATACAATCAGCACCGTGTAATATCCATGATTTGAAAGGTGATAATACACCGGAGTATATTGAATTCCCAATTAAAAAACGCAGGAAGCTTTTACCGCATCGCCTGACCATCGACTTTGTAAATGGTGAGTGGCAAGGTTCCTACATTTGGAATTTTCGCCAGTCCAGGGCAGTAGCCTGACAGGGAACGGGATTCCTTATGAAAAACTTTTAAACTGTTTATGAAAAAAGACAATACGGATACCATGATTCCTCTCAACGTGGTCCAGTTGGAGGAAGAGAAAAAGTACAGTCCTGATTACGTCCGCATCAGTGCCGCAAGTGCTATGGCTTTACGCCTCAAATCCGGCCGGTTTTCAAGGGACTTCAAATTTGGAGGCATAAATCTGTTGCTGAATTACGAAGATGGCTGTTTGTCAGATTGCGGCTATTGCGGTCTAGCACGTACCCGTCCCGGGGATTATGAGGACCAATCATTTATCCGGGTTGACTGGCCATTATATGAAACAGATACCGTGATCGACCGGATCGCAAGATACAAGGAACATATGACCAGGCTTTGCATTTCCATGGTCACTCATGGCAGTGCATATCAGGACACGCTGGACATAACGGAACGTATTGCCAAAAAAGTCGAAACGCCTCTTTCATTACTGGTAGCCCCGCCAACTCTCAACAGAAGCCGGCTCGAAATCCTCAAAGAAGCCGGAGCGGATATGATAGGGGTTGGTTTGGATGCAGTTTCAGAAAGAGTATTCTTCGATCGAAGAACTAATGTACCCAACGGAAGTTTGAAATGGAGCAATTACTGGGATGTTATCGAGGCTTCCAGGGACATTTACGGCCCCTGGAAAGTAAATATCCATACGGTGGTAGGGTTAGGTGAAACAGATAAAGAACTGGTTGATATTTTTTACAACCTGAGAGATAACCAGATCCTGGCTTATTTATTCTCGTTTAATCCGGAACCCGATTCCAGAATGGGTAATTATCCAAGAGCCACCATTACCCGGTGGAGAAGGATTCAATTGGTCAAGCACATGATCGAAAAGTATGATTTGAAACGTGAAAGAATCGAATTTGACGATCAGGGGAATATGATCAAATTAAAGGATACCACCTTTGATGTAGGAAACTTCCTGCAAACACTTGATGGCGGCACTCCTTTTGAAACAGGAGGTTGCCCTTCAGCTGATGGAGAACCCGGTTGCACACGACCATACGGAAGTTACCGTCCGTCAGAATCCTTCAGGGATTTTCCTTTTACACCTGAGGAAGATGATCTTAAATTGATCAGAGAGGAATTAAATATGAAAGACTTGTTAAAATAATAACCAAATTTAATACACAAAATTTACCATTATGAATATTATCGTACCTATCAAGCAAGTGCCGGACCTTGTTGAAGAACTGGAGATAGATTCCTCAGGAAAGGCACTGGATACCGAGTGGTTAAAATACAAGGTCAATGAATTTGACGACCACGCTCTGGAAGAAGCTTTGCTTCAAAAAGAAGAAAACGGCGGAACCGTAACAGCTATCGCTATTGACGGTGACGATATCGATAAAGCCCTGTACGCTGCAGCGGCGAAAGGAGCTGACCGTGTGATCAAAATTACCGGTCTTGGAGATAACCCTTCTAACCATGAAGCTGCCAGGGCGATGGCTAATGCTATCCAGGGTATAGATTACGACATGATTTTCACTGGAGTACAGGCAGTAGACGACCGGGATGGTCAAATGGCTATTTTAATGGCCCATTATCTGAGTTTGCCTCATGTAAGTGTAGTAACAAGTGTGGAAGTAAGTGGAGGTACGGCTACTGTTCAAAAAGAATACAGTGGGGGGGTAATTGCCGAATTTGAGGTACAGTTGCCGGCAGTGATGGGTATTCAGGCTGCCAGTGAGACTCCAAGGTATGTTCCGGTAGCAAGAGTGAGGAGGGCCATGAGAGGTACTGACCTCGAAGAAGTTTCTGCAGGAGATGTAAGTGTCGGAGGTAGCACTGAGGTGAACAGGATGTTTAAACCTGAATCAGGTCAAGGAGCAGAAATGATATCCGGCTCAACGGAGGATATTGCTTCAAAGATCGTCTCTCTCATCAAAGGCTAAGCAGGTTCGTTTTTAATCTTTAGCATTAATTAGGAAATCGTTTTAGTCATTTTTAACCCAAACTTAAATTCTTCTATAATGAGTAATAATGTAATTGTAATAGCAGAGCATTTCAAAGGACAGTTGGATGATATTACTTTTGAAATGCTTGGAAAAGCAAAAGAACTTGCCTCCGCTCTTGGAGGGCAAGCCATTGCCGTGCTCATGGGGCATGGAATTAAAGATCTTGCCGGCCAGATGGGTGCTGCGGATAAGGTAGTTTATGTCGATGATGCAGCGCTGGCAGATTTTAACCCGGAGGCCTATAGTAAAACTGCTGCTGAAGTAGTCAAGGCTCAGGGTGCCAAGGTAGTCATGACAGGGTATACTTCCATGGGGCTTGATGTGGGGCCTGGATTAAGTGTAGATCTGGATATTCCCATGGTGGCTTATGTTAGTGAAATTTCGGGAGATGCTGCAACCAGCTCTCTTTATGGAGGTAAAATGAACGTTGAATCTGCAGTTGGGGATTCATGTGTTATTTCTGTTCTTGCGGGAGCTTTTCCAGCAGAGGCAGGAAAAGAAGGAGGTGCTCCGGATGTTGAAGAGGCTTCAGCACCTGATCTCAGTGGATTGAAGATCAAATTCACCAAACTGATTGAACCGGAAGGAGGGGATGTGGATATTACAGCACAGGATATTTTGGTCAGTGTCGGTCGCGGCATCCAGAATGAAGATAACCTTCCTATGATGGAAGAGCTCGCCGGTAAACTTGGCGGAGAAGTTTCCTGTTCACGCCCTATCGTGGATAATAAGTGGCTTGGAAAAACCCGCCAGGTAGGTAAATCAGGCCTTAAGGTTAAGCCTAAGATCTACCTGGCCTTTGGTATCAGTGGGGCACCAGAGCATATTGAAGGTATGAAAGATGCAGAGTTGATCATTGCCGTGAATACGGATGAAAACGCTCCGATCTTTGATTATGCTCATTATGGTACAACGGAAGACCTGTTTGATCTGGTCCCTGCCATCACAGGAAAACTCTAAGAAGGTTTTTGATACCAGGTTCTATCATTTTGCATTTTAAACGAAAAACAACTTTGGGATTATGGATGAAATGACTAGGGTTATATTCCGGAATTTTCCAACATGGATGCAGGTCATGTTTTATGCGGTGGCCTTTGCAACTATAGCTTTTTTCCTTTATGGTTTTTGGCTGAGATATAAAAAATACAGAAAGGGAAGGGACAGTGGCCGTTTTAATAATGTCGCAGGTCGGTTTTTCAAAGCTCTTGGGAAAATGACCACCAATTCTACGGTGATGAAACGGGATGCATATGCAGGCGTAGCTCACTGGATGATCTTTTGGGGCTTTATTGTATTGCTTATAGGTACCGCAATTGTTGCCATTGATCACGATTTTCTGCACCTGATTTTTGGAATACAAATATTGAAAGGCACATTTTATTTATGGTTTTCTCTTTTTATGGACCTTTTCGGGGTGTTGTTTATTGTGGGATTGTTTATGATGTTGTTTCGCCGGGGCCGCAAACCTGATAAACTGGATTACACCCGCGTGGACCGGGACCCGGAGGAGTACAATAGAAAAGGCTTTGCTACAGATGACCGGATCTTTACCTGGTTATTGATAGTTATCGCCATTACAGGATTCTTTATTGAAGCAACAAGAATAGCAGCAGACGGATTTCCTGAATTCGAAAAATGGTCATTTGCAGGTTATGCGCTGGCAACCCTGATAGATTCTGTCGGGGCCCTAAATCCGATCCACATGGCTATTTGGTGGATTCATGGGGTTATTGTGCTCGTTTTTATAGCGTATATACCATATTCCAAGGCAATGCATATGCTTGTGGATTTTGCCAATCTCATGTTTACAGAAGATGATGCCGTTCAGAATTTACCTCGGGTGACCGAAGAAAAGATGAAGGAAGGTATGGGGTACCTGAAATTGCAGGATTTTACCTGGAAGGAGTTAATGGATTTTGATTCTTGTACCAAATGCGGACGTTGTCATGTTGCCTGTCCTGCCAAAAACTCTGGAGCGCCTTTGTCTCCGCGTGACCTCATTCTGGATATGCGTACCTATGCTGATTCAACGATTGGGAAGTCGGAATGGTTTGGGCAGACCTTCAGTGCAAATGGTAATGGAAAGGCTAAAAAAGAACCTTTAATTGCCGGAGATGTAATCAAAACAGAAACGCTGTGGTCGTGTACGACCTGTATGGCGTGTGTGGAAGCTTGTCCGGTAGGCATTGAGCACCTCACGACCATTGTAAACCTGAGAAGAACACTGGTCGATGAAGGCGATATGGAAGATATGCTCCAGGATGCGCTTATGAATATTGGGGATTATGGTAATTCCTTTGGAAAACCTGAGCGGATGAGGGCCAAGTGGACTAAAGACCTCGATTTTAAAATAAAGGATGCCAGAAAGGAGGAAGTTGAATATCTCTGGTTTGTAGGGGATTATGCTTCCTTTGATGCACGAATGCAGGATATGACCAGAAAAGTGGCCACGATTTTTAATAAAATAGGGCTCGACTTTGGAATTCTGTATGAAGGTGAGAAAAATGCAGGTAACGATGTTCGTCGGATAGGAGAGGAAGGGCTTTATGAAATGCTGGCGGAAGATAATATAGCTGCATTTGAAGAAGCTCAGTTCAAGGAAATTTTCACTACGGACCCACATTCATTTAACACCATTAAAAATGAGTATCCGGATTTCGGAGGGGAATATACAATCCATCATTATACAGGCTTGCTTTGCAAACTGATCGATGAAGGCAAACTCAAGGTTTCCGATAAACTCAAGGGCGTTAAGGTAACTTACCACGATCCATGTTACCTGGGCAGATATAATGGAGAAACCTCCGCACCGAGAAAATTACTGGAGGCAGTTGGTGTGGAATTAGTGGAAATGCCAAGGAATAAGGAGAATTCCTTCTGCTGTGGAGCCGGAGGAGGACGCATCTGGATGGATGATTCCGGATTGGAGGAAAGGCCTAGTGAAATGCGAATTAAAGA
The DNA here is from genome assembly GCA_008501835.1 of Bacteroidota bacterium. GTDB lineage: Bacteria > Bacteroidota > Bacteroidia > Chitinophagales > Saprospiraceae > BCD1. The sequence goes on along the minus strand of QQUB01000305.1, from coordinate 1,081 downwards.
AGCGCTTTCGCTGGGAGATATTCAATACTTTATCATTGCCTGTCCAAAAGATTATGCCATGTATTCCGATGCCGTAAAAACTTCCGGAAACGAAGGTAAAATCGCGGTCAGGGATATTATTGAACTGATCGAGGAAGCCTTATAACAAATTGAAAATGAGAAGATAATCGATGCCCCTTTTGCCTGTTGCGGAAGGGGCTTTCTTTACAGTTATTGAGGGTTTCAAAGTTATGAAAACCAGTGGATTATTGTTATTTTAGGTGCCGAATATAAACCAGTTTTACGAACACAAAACTACTAATATGAAAAATTTATTTGCACTGGTTGTGTTGTTAATATTTAGTATTACCATCACACAGGCTCAGGCTACTTATAAGCCTTATACTATTGGAGCTGAAAGTACCAGTTCCATGTCGGATGTTATATCCAGTACAAAAACCGCGTTACAGGATAATGACTTCACTGTTGTGGGAGAATACAGGCCGGCGAACGATGCCAATCGCTGGTTAATTGCCATTACCTGTGACGAATTGAAAAGCGCTGTTAGAAAAGTAGGTGGAACAACAGGGTTTGCGCTTGTTTTGCGGGTAGCCGTTACCCGGGAAAGCGGCAAGACAATCGTTTCCTATTCCACACCTGAATATTGGGGCAATGCTTATTTTCAGAAAAATTACAGCAAAGTATCATCGCAATATTCTACGCTTTCCAAACGCCTGAAATCTGCTTTATCCCCAATGGGTAGTAAAAGCGGCACCATGTTTGGATCCAAGAAAGGAAAAACCGGTGCTTCCCTTCAAAAATACCACTATATGGTAGGTATGCCATATTTTGGAGATAATGTGAAATTGAATTCATTCAGCAGTTTTGATGCAGCCACAAGCAAGATTGATGGTAATTTTAAAAAGGGAGTTAAAGATCTTGTAAAGGTGTATTCAGTTGCCTTGGCGGATAAGAAACTTAAATTGTACGGTGTAGGTTTACGCGGTGAAAAAGGAGAAAGTAGTTTTATGCCGACCATTGATATTGGAAGTCCTAAGCACACAGCCTTCTTGCCGTATGAAATGTTGGTGTACGATAATAC
>QQUB01000707.1 GCA_008501835.1 Bacteroidota bacterium | reverse complement strand
TGAAAACAGTTTCAATATTTTCCTTGGGAGGATCATAGAATGCCACCAGCCCTTTAAAATCGAAAATGAAATCCTGCTGTTTTTGCGGATAATCTTTCCCTTCAAAAATCGCCTCCCCGACTCCAAACACTCGGTAGCCCTCTTCCGCGAGTTTATGGACGGCCTCATCTACTTTTTGTTGTTCCATTTCCGTCAAATTGGAAATGGGTAAAAAGGCTTCAGGAGCACCTTTGGCGGCAATGATCCTGTTACCATCCTCATTTTCGAAAATGTGGGTCATCATGGGAGGTTTCCCGCCTATAGGGTATTCGTGCACCATTTTGTAATCAGAGCGCTCATCCTCCTGAAAATACTGCTGATAGGCCTGGTGAAGGGCAAGCTCCATAGGATCAAAAGGTATAGGCTCACTGGCCCACATAGCGGTTCGGATAAGTTCCGTTTCTTCAGGATTCAGGTCGTGATCGATCCTGGATATTTTTTCCGAGGAAAGCAAAAACAAACCTGCCAGGCTCATCTTATTTTGGGTGATGGTGCCTGTTTTGTCCGTACAAATTACTGTTGCACTCCCAAGAGTTTCTACAGTTTTCATTTGTTTTACAACAATTCCCATTCTCATCAGGCGCCATGCACCAAGTGCCATGAAGGTGGTAAATGCAACGGGAATCTCCTCCGGCAAAATACTCATCGCCAGTGTCAGCGCATTGAGCAGGCTGTCGAGAACATCCTGTGATTTCAGGTAATTGAGCGCCCAGACGATCAGGAAAACAACAGCGCCAATAATCACCATTTTTTTAACAAAGTCGTTGATCTGAATCTCTAAGGGAGTCTTTTCCTCTGTTATGTCTTCAAGGCTCTTTCCTACTTTACCAATTTCCGTTTGATTACCAATGGCAGTAACCTCAGCAATCGCCAATCCACTGGCAACTGTGGTGCCCCTATAAATGATATTGTCCTTTTTGGAACTGTCTTTATAGACGGAAAGCGATTCCCCTGTCAGCGTTGATTCATTAACAGAAAAGTCATTGGAATGCACAATAGTCCCATCTGCTGCTATGATAGTTCCTTCCTCCACCATCAGGCAGTCTCCAATGACTAACTCATCACTGTTGATCTCAACGACTTGACCGTTCCGGATTACTTTACTGTGTGGCTGAGACAGGACCTTTAATTTTTCAAGTGCCTGACGGCTGCGGGAATCCTGATAGAGTGAAATGGCAGATACCAGCACAATAGCCGCTGCAAGGAAAATGGCATCTCCTGTATGTCCTGTAATAAAATAAATCGAAGATGCTACCAGCAGCAAAAGAATCATGGGTTCCTGAATAAACCCTTTTACCGCTATCCAAAGCCGGCTTTCTTTTTTAAACACCAATTCATTGGAACCAAATTCCTCCCTGGCCCGAAGGACCTCCTTATCGGTTAACCCTGAAATGTTAAAATTGTCTACGGACATAGTGTCAGTTTCAAATGGAGTTTTTTGTTTTTGGGCCATCACTGCGCTTCGCTTGTGTCGGGCTATACGCAAAGCTCCTATCCCTTGTCCTCCTCGCCACTGCGGCGCCCTCCGCTTAACACTCCGGCCTAAATATCAGAAATCAACTTTTCCTAATAATAACATTGCTCCAATCAATGTTGCAAAGATCCCTGACCAAAAATATCTTGTCAAGGAATAACCATTAGATACAGATTTATCCTCAGGAAATAAATCCTGATACCAAAGGACAAAAAACAATAAGCCTAAGATAACAAATCCGCTTCCAACTATTATTCTTTCTACCATTAATTTTAGTCCAAACTTTGGTTAATACTCCTTAAGGCCAAAAACAGTTTTTTTTTCACATCACCTTAGCTGGATTTCAGCCTTTTTCTCTCGAAATCTTTTGAGAAAATTCGTACTCACCGAGCTACTGACCAAAAACCTGTCTTCTAATTGCTAAAGTCCAGCTAAGCCAACAATTTGAAACAATATTAAACAGCGAATGAAGTGAGCACTGGAACAATATGAAACAAGAAATACTATTTTTTTGGAAAAATAGTATTTCTTTTGATCATCTCAACAAGTTCACTCCGCCTTCCATTTCAACAGTCCTCCACAGATTATTTTCATATACCCGGAAAGTCATAAACCAAACGTAATAACCTTCTCCTGCAGGCTCTCCCCTATAATCTCCATCCCAGCCCTTTTCTACACTTCTGGATTCATAAATCATTCCGCCCCATCGATCAAAAACGGTCATTTTAAAATCTTCCAGAGGACAATCAGAAAATGGCTGGAGATAATCATTTATACCATCATCATTTGGGGAAAAAGCATTGGGTACGTAAACATCACAAACTTCACATTCAAAAATGGTAGCCTGATCAAACACCTCTTCACAAATATTATAGGTTCTAACGGTATAAATGCCGGCCTCCCGGATGATATACACTCTTTCATCATTTCCATCCTGCCATTCGTAAGAAGCCATCGTATTCTCTCCGCCAAAAGCATCCAGTCTGATGTCATAACCCGGGCAGTAAAATGTATCCCTTCCTAATTCCACACTTAATGTATCCAGGATCACCACATTAATGCTATCCAGTATATCACTGCAAGCGGTTTGGATGGTAACCATGTAATCCCCACTCTGAACAATGGAATATTGTGGAGAAGTACTGCCGTCCTGCCATAAGTAGGTGGCTCCGGCAACGCTGAGGTCAAAATCCAGGGTTTCTTCAAAACACAATACGGTATCCAGCCCCAGGTCGAATAAAGGTTCTTCTATAAACTGAACTGTAACCACATCCGATATTGACTCACAGGGTGTGGTGACGGTAACTGCATAATCCCCGGTTTGGGTAATGATCCTATCCGGGACAGTACTGCCGTTTTCCCACAAATAGGTTGCCTCGTCCAAGTGTGTGACATCCAGAAACAAGGTATCTCCGGCGCACAATACCTGATCAGGACCAAGTTCTGTTGTCAACGGCAGGTAGTAAAAAACTTCTACTTCATCAGAAACCGTTCCGCAGGCATTGGTAACATCAACAGAATAAGTACCGGAAGTTGACACTTCAAGGCTGGGATCATTACTTCCATCCTGCCATAGGTATGTTGAGAGGTCATTGTATACATCAAGCGTTAGAATTTCTCCAGGGCACGGTCGCAAATCGGGTCCCAGATCCACCTCGGGTACATCCATCTGTACAAATACTTCTACAGAATCAACCCCTGTCCCGCAAAGTGCTGTCACGGTTACCGCATAAATTCCACCGGTAGAAATCGTTAATTCAGCATCAGTACTGCCGTCCTGCCACTGATAACCAATTGCACTGGGGAAGGTCGCATCCAGGACAAGCGTATTGCCATCACATAATAGCGTTGTATCCGGCCCGATATCAGGATTAACAGCAATCGGTAGTATAATACTAAACGGAATTAATTGAGTCTGTGCGGGATTATCACAAAGGTCCAAAACTTCTGTGCTTCCATCAGTTAACAACGCCAGCTGGTAGTCCCCTAAACCTTCTAAAGGAGGATCAACAGTCAATGTAAAAGTCCGTTCATAATCTCCCTGTTCGCAACCATCTGAGGACACACTGACCGTATATGGACCTCCGGGGCCTGCCAAAGCGAAATTGGCATCCTCAATGGTACTGCATTGAATGTATTCAGAAAATTCTATGGTAATGGTATTTTCATTACACTCATCCGGGAAAATGGCATCCGACACCTCAGGGATTGTCTCATCAATGATCCCTAATCCCGTTGAACTTCCAAAGTCAATGGTATATCCATTTTCCGACCCGGTCCAGTTCGAAACCATTAGTACATAGGTATTACCTTCCTGCATCGGCACAAAATCATTGAAGGGTGTACTGCCTGCAAATTGGGATGGCGGATTTGCATTACATCCAGGTCCCTGAACACTCCAGCTGGTTTCTCCATTGGCACCGGTCGCCCCATGGCAGCCTCCACCGCCGGCAGCATTACAACTTACGGAAAGGTTAGGATCTGTAAAGATGTCCTCACAGGTAGCATTGGTGATATCAAAGAGGGCCCAGTCATAATCATCATCCAGATCATTAGGAGTGATTACAAACCCCAGGTTTCCATCTTCATTGGCGGTAAAAACATACCATATGGAATTGATCTCTCCATCAGTACAACTATTCAGTCCGTTTATCTCATTAGGAAAGTTACCTACACCTGTCGGAGAATCAGTCTCGATGTAGGTCTGCTGACAAACCGGAATAGCTCCCAGGCAGTCCTGAATGGTCGGCACCTGAGCATTGATAAACCTCCCAAAAAACAACAAACAACCTATTAGAATAAATGTCGGGCGCATAGTTTTTTTATCTAATATAAAGTTTTTTGAGTTTAGGAAACTAATTTGCAGCCGTTTTGGTTAGTGAACCAAGAACGCTGAAGAAAGAAAAACTATGTGAAATAGTTTTCTTAATAACGAGTTCCGGGTTACGTGTTTCGAGTTCTATAATTATCCCCAACCTTCAAAATATTACCAAATGAAAAGTTACAAAGATTTAGAAATCTATCGATTGGCTTATGATTTAGCCATCGAAATTCACAAAATGTCATTAAAGTTACCTGCTTACGAACTGTATGAACAAGGAAGTCAAATCAGAAAATCCTAAAAAAGTGTCAAAGCAAATATCGCAGAAGGCTATGGCTGAAGGCGCTATAAACAGGAATTCATCAGATTTCTGATTTTCTCTCATGCCTCCTGCGATGAAACAATTTCACACTTAAATATGATCAATGACATCCATTTCCCTACAGAACCACATACCAAACTTCTGGAAAGGTATAATATCCTTGGAGGTAAGATTAATAAATTCATCGAATTCGTTGAAAACAAGTGGAACACATAACTCGAATCACTCAACTCGTAACCCGTAACACGCAACCCGTAACACGCAACTCGTAACTCGCAACTCGTAACTCGTAACTCGTAACCCGTAACACGCAACTCTAAATCAAACTATGGAAAAAGCCCTACGCCTCATATCAGATGCCATTCGAGGGAAGGAACTGGATTTCACCACCGGAAATATCAATCGAGCCATCGTTCTCCTGGCCATCCCTATGGTGCTGGAGATGCTGATGGAATCCCTTTTTGCTATTGTGGACATTTACTTTGTGAGTAAGGTAAGTGTGGATGCCGTTGCAACCGTTGGACTCACTGAATCCGTGAGCACCCTTGTGTATTCCATTGCCATGGGATTGGCGATGGCAGCCACGGCAATGGTATCCCGAAGAGTGGGAGAAAAGAAAAAGGAAGAAGCTTCCCATGCTGCCGTTCAAGCCCTTTTAATTGGAATTGGCCTCTCAATCCTTATTGGTGTACCCGCTTTCATTTTTGCCGAAGACATTTTACGGTTTATGGGTGCCACTGAAGCTGTAGTCGAAACAGGTTCGGATTATACCCGCATTCTGCTTGGCGCCAACATTGTTATCATTCTGTTGTTTGTCAACAATGCCATTTTCCGGGGAGCAGGCAATGCTAACCTCGCTATGCAATCCCTGTGGATCGCCAATATTTCGAACATCATTCTCGACCCGTTATTCATTTTTGGAATAGGGCCATTTCCTGAGTTGGGAGTAACCGGAGCTGCTGTTGCCACCACTATTGGACGAGGCATTGGAGTTGCTTATCAGACTTTATTGCTCACCAGGGGTACCGGAATACTGTCTCCGAAGAAATCATCCCTTTTCCTCGATTGGCCTATCATAAAAAAACTCCTAAACGTAGCCTCCACAGGAGCAGGACAATTTATCATTGCTTCAGCCAGCTGGGTGTTCCTCATGAGGATCATCGCTAATTTTGGCAGTGAGACGGTGGCTGGTTATGTTATCGCCATCCGAATACTCATATTCACTTTGTTACCCGCCTGGGGAATCGCCAATGCGGCAGCTACCCTAACCGGGCAAAACCTGGGGGCCGGCAAGCCTGAAAGGGCAGAAAAGTCGGTGTGGCGAAGTGCATTTGTCAATATGATCTTCTTGCTTACAGTTTCGATCATATATTTCATATTCTCTTCCACACTGATCGGATTTTTCACTGATGAACCCAGGGTGCTGGAAGCAGGAATTCTCAGTTTGAGAATATTTTGTGCCGGATATGTATTTTTCGCCTATGGCATGGTGGTCAGTCAATCTTTCAATGGAGCCGGAGATACACGGACTCCCACAGTGATTAACATCATATGTTTTTGGCTCGTCGAGATTCCCCTGGCCTATTTCCTGGCCGTCAACCTGGATTGGGGGCTGGCAGGTGTATGCTGGTCCGCTGCTTTCAGTGAAACTTTACTGGCCATAATAGCCATTATTATTTTCCGGCGTGGGAAATGGAAAAATGTGGAGATCTAGGAAATTTTAAATTTAAAATTCTAAATTTAAAATTTTAAATTCTCATATGGATCTCAGCGTAATTATTGTCAACTATAACGTTCGCTATTTTTTGGAGCAGGCTTTGCTTTCTGTACGGAAGGCCTCGCAGGGTCTGGAAGTAGAAGTATTTGTAGTTGACAATAATTCTGTGGATGATTCTGTAGCTATGGTTAGGGAAAAATTCCCGGAAGTCAGTTTAATCGTCAATAAAGATAATCCGGGTTTTTCCATTGCCAACAACCAGGCCATCAGGCAATCAACGGGGAAATATGTCCTGCTGCTCAATCCGGACACCATCGTTGAGGAGGATACCTTTGAAAAATGTGTGAAATTCATGGATGCCCATCCGGATGCCGGTGGGTTAGGTGTTCGAATGATTGATGGCTCTGGTAAATTCCTCCCGGAATCTAAGCGTGGATTCCCCTCCCCTTTTGTGGCTTTCGCCAAATCGTTCGGACTGTCCAAAATATTCCCAAAATCAAAGCTTTTCAACCATTACCATCTGGGATACCTCGACGAATTTGAAACCAATGAAATAGAAGTACTCGCCGGTGCTTTTATGCTTATGCGAAAATCTGTACTTGACAAGGTAGGATTGCTGGATGAGGCTTTTTTCATGTACGGAGAAGATATTGACCTCTCGTACCGGATCATCAAGGGAGGATACAAAAACTACTACTTCCCCGAAACAAGCATTTTGCATTACAAAGGTGAAAGCACAAAAAAAGGGAGTCTAAACTATGTCCGGGCCTTTTACAATGCCATGATCATTTTTGCCAAAAAACACTTTCATGGCCAAAAGGCACGGTTGTTTGTTTTGATGCTACAGGTAGCCATTTACCTCAGGGCGTTCATTACGCTCATAAGTAATTTTGTAAAAAAAGCTGCCCAGCCAATGCTCGATGCAATACTGATCTACGTTGGGCTGTATTTCCTTAAAAATTTCTGGGCCAATTATCATTTCAAACAACCAGACTATTACGACGACAGTATTTTGTACTTCAACTTTCCTTTGTACATCCTGATCTGGATAACCTCCATTTACTTCAGCGGAGGGTATGATGCCAGATCAGGGATCAGCAAAGTGGTTCGTGGCGTTTTGGTGGGAACAGTCATGCTTGCTGCTATTTACGGTTTTCTGAATCTGGAATACAGGCCTTCAAGAGCCTTAATTTTGCTTGGAGCTGCCTGGAGCCTCATGGCAACGGCCGGCTTAAGGATTCTCAAACATTTCATTAAAACCCGGAACTTAAAGATCAGCGAGTCACCGGTTAAAAACCTGGTCATTGTCGGAAGTCCGGACGAAAGTGAAAGGGTGCAGAACCTCCTGCACAAGGCAGGTGTGAGGCAAAACTTCATAGGAACCGTTGCTCCCGGCAATACAGATAATCCGACCTACTTAAGCAGTCTTTATCAACTTCAGGAAGTAGCTCAAATCTATAAAATTGACACCATCATTTTTTGTGGAAAAGATGTCTCAGCCCAGGATATCATGCAGTGGATGACCCGCCTGGGCCCCGCTATTGACTACAAGATCGTTCCTGAAGAGAGCATGAGTGTCATCGGTAGTTCCTCCAAAAATACTGCAGGAGAATTATACACCATTGACATTCAATTCCACATTGCTGAAAAATCTTCGATTAGAAATAAGCGGTTGACTGATATTTTGCTCTGCGGCTTTTTATTGATCACTTTGCCTCTTCAGCTTTTGATCGTACGTAGTAAAGGTGGTTTGATCAAAAACCTGTTTACCGTTTTCTTTGGTAGAAAAAGCTGGGTAGGATATGCCCACTCCCAGTCTCCCTCCTATAAATTACCCAAAATCAAACCCGGAATACTGTCTCCCCTCGATCGGTTAAATCGAATCCGGACGAATTCACAGGATGCCTTTAATTTTGACGAAAGTACCATCAACCGTTTAAATTTTTTCTACGCAAAGGACTACCACCCATCTGTTGATATGGATATTGTATGGAAAGGCTGGAGAAGATTGGGTAGTTAGAATGGTATGAATGCCTGTATGCGTAAATGCTAGAATGTGAAAAAATGAGTTTTTCACCACTTCCCTCATCCAAATAACCTGTTCCCTCAATCTTACTTTCGCATGATAGCCATCACGTCTACCTTTGATGAAAAATCAAAGAAATGACTAAGATCAAATTATTTTTCGCATTTATTATTGGTTTAACCCTTTTGAACAACCAAACATTACAGGCCCAAAGAGACCCC
>QQUB01000191.1 GCA_008501835.1 Bacteroidota bacterium | reverse complement strand
ATTTTTTACAAATACCGGTTTTACTGGATGAGATCGAAAGTCAAAAGTTTGATGTTGCCATTGGAGGAGGTCGTAGAGATGAAGAAAAATCCCGTGCCAAGGAACGTTTTTTTTCCCATCGGGATGAATTTGGTCAGTGGGATCCGAAAAATCAACGGCCGGAACTTTGGAGGATTTTTAACAGCCGTAAACATTATGGAGAGCACTTCAGGGTATTTCCTATAAGCAACTGGACAGAGCTTGATGTGTGGCAATATCTGGCTAAAGAAAAAATCAGTATTCCTGAATTATACTTCGCTCACAAAAGAAAAGTTTTTTTTAGGAATGGAATACTTTTGGCAGAAAGCCCGTTTATAAAAAGAACTCCGGATGAGGAAGTTGTGGAAAAATGGGTGCGTTGCAGAACTATAGGAGATATGACTTGCACCGGTCTTTGGGAATCAACAGCCAAAAATATTGAAGAAATAATCAATGAAATTGCCACAACTCATTTGACAGAAAGAGGAAGCCGTTCTGACGATAAACGTAGCGAAACCAGCATGGAAGACCGAAAAAAAGAAGGCTATTTCTAAAATTAAAAACCAGACCCAGGATTTTTACGTTATTTTTTTATTCGTGCCAGGGATGTTGAATTATGTTCCTGGAATTAAACAGCATTAAAAAGTTAATCAGCATGCAGAAGAAGATTGTATTACTCTTAATTTCCATAATGGTGGTCACATTCGGGTTAAAAGCTCAAAAGACTGCAGATCATGTGCCGACAGAAAAAGCGTTATTGTGGAAGATTGATGGAAATGAAATGGAAACGCCCTCCTATCTATTTGGTACCATACATATGATAGGAAAGGATGATTATATTTTACGGGAAAGTGTTAAGACCGCCCTGGATAATTCATCCATGATTACTTTCGAAATCAATATGGACGATATGACCGATATGTCAGCGATGCTTCCATTGGTCATGAAAATGTTCATGAAAAATGATACTACCCTTCAGGATTTATTATCTGAAGAAGATTATCAGGTGGTTACCGATCACTTCAAAAAAAGTGCATTGCCACTGCCAATGTCATTCCTGGAAAAAATGAAGCCTATGTTCCTGACCATGCTCGATCCGGAAGCTATGGGAAGCTTTGATATGGGTGATGACGGGGAGATTGTATCGTACGAAATGGAGCTCTATGCATTGGCACAGGAGCAGGAAAAAGAAATTGGCGGGTTGGAAACAGCCGAATATCAAATGAGCGTATTTGATAAAATTCCTTACCAGGTACAGGCGGATATGCTGGTCCAGGGCATCAAATCCGGTCACGATACAACTTCCATGGATCAATTACAGCAAATGGTACAGATGTATAAAGACCAGGATATCCAGGGAATGCAGGAAATGATGGATGATGAAACACTTGGTGTGAAGGGCTATGAGGATGTATTACTCGTAGATCGTAACCGTAACTGGATCCCGGTAATGGGAGAAATGATGGGGAAAAAGCAAGTCTTCTTTGCTGTTGGAGCCGGACACCTCGGTGGTGAAGAAGGAGTAATAGCTCTACTTCGTGATGCCGGTTATAAGGTTACCCCGGTTATGGATTAATAATAAGTGGTTTAACAGATCTACTTCTAAAATCGTTTATCAAAATTCCTTGTTCATTATTTTATTAGGATTTATCAGAATAATGAACAAGGAATTTTGAAATTCGAATAATGATTTTTATTCGATTTTACCCAACCTGTCTTTTTTCAAAATCTTAATGTCACCCTCTTCCCCCTCTTTCCTTTTCCTCTGATTTTTCTTAAATTGCACATTCACTTCTTTGGAAAACCAAAACGCCTATGCTCGTAAAGGAGATCACCTTGGATGACTTCATCTTACTGGATGCAAGTCTCACTGCAAAACAGGCCCTGAAAAAGCTTGAAAATTCATATGCGAACTTCGTCATAATAGAACGAAAGGAAGGCAATGAAATCTTTCATTATTTATTTTCCACCAATCAGTTAATTGATCGGCTTGAATATGTCAAAGGGGATGTGATCTTAACCATTGCCCTGGACCTGCATGAAAGTGGTTCTAATGAAACCATCACTTCTGAGGAATCAGTTGATATGCTGTATCCTGATGAGCCTTATGTCGTTTTGATAGATGCAAAGCCGGTCGGTTATGTAATCCCGCCGGAAGAAGCTATGGAGGAATCCTCACCTCCTGAAAACGGAGATGAACATGACGAGTTTTGGGTACCACCAGTGAGTCCAAAACTCCCAGGATCTAGCAAAGGAGCTGAGGCGGATGACGATGAATCTTTTGAAGCCTACCCGAGTATCAGTGATCCGGGAAAACTGGAAGGCGGTCAGGAATTCAAGGTTTACGTTGGGTTCAGTAGTGAGCTGGATAAAACCTTGCTCGATGTGAAAAAAGTTTCAATCGATAAACCGACTTCAGAACCGGTAATGGTTTCTCTCATGGCCATTGGTGCCACCATTTCCAACAGTGAAATGAAACCCTTGGCCTTACATGCTGATGCACAGACGGTGTTTGAAGGAACCGTTAATTCCGGGGCCTCAGAGATCAATTTGATCGCAACTTATTTTTATCAATTCCAGCCTGTAGGAACTGCCAGAAGAAATATCAAAATAGGGGTAGTTCAGGACACTGCTGCCAAACCTGACCCGGAAGAAGAAGGATGCAGCATGAATCTGGAAGGCGTTTTTAATCAGGAAGGAAAGGTCGACATTACGGTAACGATAAAAAAAGACGAAGCAGATAAACAGTTACATTGGCATATTACCTCTCCTGATCCTGAAAGCGATGAAAGTGCAAAAGTTTCCTACGACGATGCCAAAAGTTTTGCCAAAGTATTAGGCGTCGAACTCAAAAAGGAAGATTATAAATCCCGGATTGCCCGTAACGCTCTAATCACCTTAGGACAATCCATAGCGGATTTGATTCCTGAGGCATTTTTTAATATTTATAAAGCAGTCAGTGAAAAAACCGGTAGTGCTCCACGTATTCTGATTTGGACGGATGAACCATATATTCCATGGGAACTGGCGTATTCCAATAATTTCTCTATTGATACAGATGCACCGGATTTCCTGGGTACCCAGGCCATCATTGGAAGATGGTGGTTGCATCAGCGGGTAGTTACCCCTCCTCCTACCGGCCTAACAGTAGGCAGGTTGACGGCCATAGCTGCGGACTATCCGTTTACGTCACCTGTAAAACCATTGGAAGAGGCTATAAAGGAAAAAGAGTTTCTGAGAGATAAGTTTAATGCAACCATAGTGGAGGCCAAAAAAGATGATATTCTCGATATGACGGAAATCACTCCTCCTATAAAAGGTCACGCATTGCACATGGCACTACACGGATATAGTGATCCGACCCATAACGAACAAAAGATTATTGTTGAAGACGGAGATTTGAGCCCTAATTCGATGATTGGGGTTTATAATTGTGGGGATGTTCCGCCGATTTCATTTATGTTCCTCAATGCATGTCAGGTTGGCACAGCCGGTGCTTCTTTGGGGCAGGCCAGCGGTTTTCCGGGAGTATTGTTGAAAAAGGGAATGTTAGGTTTTGTGGCTCCGTTATGGGAAGTTCACGATACCCACGCAAGGGTTTTTGCAGAGCAATTCTATGAGGAGGTTTTGAATAAAAAACGACCTGTGGCAGAGGTTTTGTTGGAACTTAGGAAGAATTACGACTACAAAGAATCTCTTACGCCCCTGGCCTATCTGTTTTACGGTAATCCGGGGTTGACGCTGGAATATAAAAAGTAATGGAAGAATGGTTATCTACCTCGCTGGCGGGGTCGGATCAATGGAGAAAAGGTGACTTTTCCCATGGTGATCCGGGGGTGGATTCCATGCCGGAAGAAGTTCCATCCCCGATTTTAAGTCAAAAAGTTGCACTTTACAACTTAAAACCGACCCCGCCAGCGAGGTATATTAAAGGTTAAATCAAAAACAACTTCAATAAAAACAACATCATGGAAATCAAATTAAGCGGCAGCAGCGAACCCGTTCAAATTTCATCAGCATCGGGTTTTTCAATACATGCACCGGGAATGCATGGTACCATTAAAGAAATGGACACCAAAGAAACAGCTACCCGTGGTCCGGGAGTGGAAGATCAGATGCATAAAAAATTGATGGCATCCGTAGCTTCAAATGACGTTATCCTTTTCAACCAGTTTGAAATAGAAATTCAAAAGGATGAGTACGAAGGTGCTGACGAAAGTACCACCCGTGCCGCTGGAATTACGAGGACCACTGATAAAGGTGAGCCTGCAATGGTGTTGAGCACTCCTAAAACCAGAAAGAACATGATGTGTGCCGTTCTTCATACAGATGAGAATGGTGAGAGTCGCTGGGTATTTCCTGATGAACATGATGACGAAAAGTTCAACTTTATGTTGCCCAGAAAAGGAGCAGATGCTGTGGATGATTCGGATTCCAATGTTAGAGGAATTATCACCAAGGGGATCAGAAGGCTGGTTAAAGTATTTGCCTGGCTGGCTGACGACCTGATCGAACTAGGGGCCCTGGCCCTTGTTAAAGCCTGGGAAAATAAAAACCGCCCGTACGGGTTGAATATGATAGCTCCGGGCAACCTCGACGGATTGACGATGGATTGGGATAAGGTTGCGGGAAAACGGTCTTTGCTTTTGGTACATGGTACCTTCTCCACCTGGCAGGCAGCTTTCGAAGGGTTGATCAAAAGCGACTGGATGAACCAGATCAATGATTTTTATGAAGGCAGGATTTTTGCTTTTAACCACCCAAGTTTACACCACTTTCCAAGTGATAATGTCAAAGAGTTCCTCAAAATGAAACCTGAAGGTGCTGACCTCAATATCGATATGGTTACCCATAGTCGCGGGGGATTAGTGGCTCGTGAAATTGCCGAAAGGCTTGACCAGCTCAACGATAAAGATCACAAGATCCAGGTAAACAAAACTGTATTTGTTGGAACACCGCATCAGGGGACCATTCTTACGGATAAAGATAATTGGATCAAATTGATCGATTCATACACCAATTTGTTGACCAATCTTCCAGACAATACTGCCACGGTAATCCTGGAGAGCCTGATTACCTTTATAAAGGTTGTCGGAGGAGGAGCTGTCGCTTCCATTCCTGGTCTGCAGGCCATGCAACCCAAGGGAGATTATATAAAAAGACTGAACAGTACTCCGGCCATTTCGACTCAATATTTCTCCATCGGATCCAATTATGTACCTTATGATGAAAAATTGTTGGTCCGCTTTGGAAAGAAAGTTCTGATGAAATTATTGGCGAAAGTTTTTGGAGAAAATAATGATATGGTAGTGCCAACCATGGGAAGTTTTGATGCGGGAGCAACAGCAGGTGGATTTCCTATTTCCCAGGACAGACAAGTAAAATTGGAGATGGAAGCAGACATTAATCACCTTACCTATTTTACGGACGATATAGTCAATAAACAGATTTTCAAGTGGTTAAATACCTGATGAAGCCACATAAAACAGGTGTTAAGTCAGGTAGTTTGTAATGAAATAGACATTTTAAAATTCGACAACACAAAAGCGCTTTAGATGGATTGTGTATTTTTGTAAGCAATCGCTAAAGCGCTTTTTCAACCTAAACCTTTGATCTATGAAAAAAATTTTACCCATACTTTCCTTTTTTATCATAATCCTTATGGGGACAACGGGTTCCAACGCTCAGGATTTTATTTTTACTGAAGTAACAAACCCTACCGATAAGTATTATGATGGTTATGTTGGTCAATACGATGAAGTGGCATTCCTCACTTATCGGGACCTGAATTACAACCGTAGTTTTCATTCCTTTGATGGAGATGTTTTAACAGAAATAGAATCACCGGAAGGTTTTATGTTTAACTGGTCACTTGCACAGTTGGAGAATACCTTTTATCTCACTTTTTATGATGAGCTTTATAATACCGTAATAATGTCCTTTCAGGATGGTGAATTTTCCGAGATTCAGGCAGATTTTCCTGACGAGGAATTAGGTTATTATGCCTTTTCCTATGAGGATCAGGTTTATATCACCTATTACAATTTCTTCAACTTTCTGTATTCTCTCAAGGTTATCAACGATGATGTTGTAGAGGATGTGCCTTTGCCGGAAGGTTATTTTTTCGGTAATAGTATAGGTGAGGCCAATGGAATTATGTACCTCACGCTCAATGATGAATTTTGGAACAGTTATTTCTACAGTTTTAACGGAACCACTTTTCAGGAAGTTACTCTGCCGGAGGGAACCTCTAACCCATGGGCTATTGCCACCTCTGATGAGTATATCTACCTAAGCTTGTATGACCTGAATTTCAATAACGTCGTATACACTTTTGACGGAACCAATTTTGAGCAATTGGATTTACCGGAGTGGGTTATGGGCGTTTCCTATATAGGGGAGCTGGATGGTAATTTATTTTTCAGATTTGATGATCAGAATTACGAGGGAATCCTGCATGAGCTCGATGGAGATAATTGGGTTGAGATACCTAACCCGGCAGGGCATTATTTAGGATATGGTTCCGGGTTTTCTGAATCGGCATTGTATCCTGTTTATATAGAAAATTTAACATACGTCTACAAGATGGGGGTATATGATGGAGTAGATCTGACGGTTGTTGATCCTCCTGTTGGTTACACTTACAGTACCTTTTTTACAGACAATGAGGACGGAGCATTTGTGTCATTTTATGATCCCGGTTTTTACTCCTTCCTGTTCTTTTATGATGGAACTGAATTAATCCAGATGCCAATTCCGGATGGCCAGGATGCCTTTAATTATTTCGAGTTTTCCATGGACATTACCGGAGATAAGATCAATTTTTTCACCTTTAGGGATTTCAATTATAACAGCACCTTATATTGGTTTGGAGAGCCCAATGCAGCTCCTACTGCAGCGGATAATGCTGTTTATACCTTAGAAGAAACACCTTATAGTTTTGCATCAGCTGATTTTAACTTTTCTGATATAGACCTGGACGATACACTTGCTGCGATCCAGATTGTTCAAAAACCATCCATTGGGATTCTTCACCTCAATGGAGCCAATCTGGCTACTGGGCAGGTTGTGGAAGCTCAGTATCTCGATCAGTTGACCTATGTACCGATGAATGATGGTCTTGGGGAACCGTATGACAGTTTCCTGTTCAGAGTATTTGACGGAGCTGATTTCAGTGAAGCGATTTACACCATGTATATCAATGTGGTTGAAACCATCGTTTCCACAGAGGATCAGGAATTGGTAGCTGCCTTGAATCTCTATCCTAATCCGGCTACGGACTACCTGAATATTGATATTGGAGATTATCCATCACCTGAAAAAGTGCAGGTTTATCTTTATGATAATACAGGGCTGGCAATCAGATCTCAGACACTTTCAGGGGCTCAAACTTCTCTGGATGTCAGTTATCTTCCAAGAGGTGTTTATTCCATCGTATTCAGAACAGAGGGTTCTATCTTTGGACGAAAAATAATTTTACAGTAAATAAAAAAAGGGCACGAATCCTGTGAATCGGTTTCGTGCCCTTTCTTCTTTTCCTTAAACCTGGTCAAAGGTTTTAACTTTTCCGGTCTTTTCTTGTTTTTATTCTGTTCAAAGTACCAAGTCGTAAAGCTTTTATTTGTTAAATTAGCCTTTACGCGTTCGCCTTAATTACTTTACAAAAATATGGATAGTATGAAAAACAAGATTTTCACAACCCTACTTTTGGGTTTGATGAGTCTCTCCCTTTTGGCCCAACCCGACGGAGACAAAAAAGGGCCCATGTTTTCAGGAATTAAAATGCGTAATGTCGGACCAGCCTTTACTTCGGGCAGGATTGCCGATATTGCCCTGCACCCGAACGATAACAGCGTCTGGTATGTTGCCGTAGGTTCAGGAGGTGTTTGGAAAACTGAAAATTCCGGAGTTACCTGGAATCCGATCTTTGACAGCCAGCCCGTTTATTCCACAGGTTGTGTCGCTATTGACCCAAGTAATCCATCCACCATTTGGGTAGGATCCGGAGAGAACGTCGGTGGTCGTCACGTAGGCTATGGAGATGGAGTGTATAAAAGTACCAACGACGGAAAAAACTGGAAAAATGTTGGTTTGAAAAACTCCGAGCACATTTCTGAAATTTTTATTCATCCCGACAATTCCGATGTTGTTCTGGTCGCATCACAAGGACCTTTATGGAGCAGTGGCGGTGACCGCGGGCTTTACAAAACCACGGATGGAGGAGAGAACTGGACGAAAGTTCTTGGCGACGATGAATGGGTCGGTGTTACGGATATTGCTGTAGAACCCGGAAATCCTGATGTAATGTATGCCGCTACCTGGCAACGTCACAGAACGGTCGCTGCTTACATGGGAGGTGGCCCCGGAACAGCCATTTATAAAAGTACGGATGGTGGTGATACCTGGAAAAAACTGAGTTCAGGTTTGCCGAGATCAAATATGGGAAAAATAGGTATTGCTGTTTCTCCTCAAAACCCTGATGTGGTTTATGCAGCTATTGAATTAGACCGCAGAAAAGGAGGCGTCTATCGCTCTGAAAACGGAGGTGCTTCCTGGAAAAAAATGTCCAATACAGTTTCCGGTGGAACAGGGCCGCATTATTACCAGGAGCTTTA
>QQUB01000674.1 GCA_008501835.1 Bacteroidota bacterium | reverse complement strand
TAGATGAAGCCATTGCTATTGAGAATGGTTCACCCTATGGAAATGCCTCCTCCGTTTTTACGCAAAATGGCGGTATGGCCAGATATGTCATGGACCGGGTAAGCGCAGGCATGACCGGGGTTAATATCGGTGTGCCTGTACCGCGAGATCCATTTTCCTTTGGAGGGTGGAATGATTCGAGGTTTGGAGTAGGTGATATTACCGGAAAAAGCTCTATTCATTTCTGGACCAAACTGAAAAAGACGACGACCAAATGGAACCCTGAAGACTGGCGGGATTGGACGAGCTAGGAATGGAGAAGTGAAAAGTGCAGGGTGCAGAATGCAGAGTGTTGAATTAAGCATTTGGTAATGAAAGATAATTTTTCCAGACAGGCCAGTATTTATTCGAAATTCAGGCCGGATTATCCGGATGAGTTAATTGAATTCATACTGGAACATACGGAGGGAAGGTCTCAAGCCTGGGATTGTGGTACTGGGAATGGACAATTTGCCAAAAAATTATCACCTCATTTCAAGCGGATCTTTGGGACGGATATTAGTGACAGGCAATTGAACAATGCCGAAAAACGATCCAACATTATCTATCAAAAGGAAAGGGCAGAGAGCAGTTCCTTTCAAGAGAATCAATTTGATTTGATAACTGTGGCTCAGGCCATTCACTGGTTTGATTTTAAAGCATTTTATGCTGAGGTCAGGAGAACTCTTAAACCAGGGGGAACCTTTTGCGTTTCTGGCTATTCCCTGTTGAGGATTAACCCAACGGTTAATGAAGTAATTGACTACTTCTACTCAGAAATCATTGGTCCTTATTGGGATCCCGAACGGAAATATATAGATGAAAATTACAGGACTATTCCCTTTCCCTTTAAGGAAATTATTTGCCCTGAATTTCACTTTAAAAGCAGATGGACTATAGACCAATTGAAAGGGTATTTAAACACCTGGTCATCCGTCCAGCATTATCTGGCTGATCAGGGAAAGGATCCTGTGAAATTAATAACCCCACTGCTGCATGAAGCCTGGGGAATACATACCACAAAAGAAGTTCATTTCCCGATCTTGTTGAGAATGGGAAAGACCGAATAAAACAAAAAAATAATGACAAAACTAACCGAAGCAGAAACTATCCTGCAAAACAACCTGGATTACACTTTTTTTTCATGGTCTAAACAAGGAGGCCTCAATCCCATTAATGTAGAGAAAGCCGAAGGAGTTTACCTCTACGACAGGTCTGGCAAAAGGTATCTGGATTTTTCTTCACAGCTGATGAATGTGAACATTGGTCACGGGAGAAAAGAAGTTACCAGTGCGGTGGTAAAGCAAATGGATGAATTGAGCTACGTCGCTCCGAGTTTTGCTACAGAAGTTAGAGGGAAACTTGGTAAAAAACTCAAGGAACTCGCCCCTGGAAATCTCACCAAAACTTTTTTCACCCTTGGCGGTGCTGAAGCTATTGAGAATGCGATCAAACTGGCCAGATTATATACCGGACGACATAAAATAATTACCCAATATCGTGCCTATCACGGAGCGACTTACAGTGCAATGACTGCAGGAGGTGATCCCCGAAAATTACTGGTTGACAGTCAGCAGGTTCCCAATATTATTCACGTGGAGAACCCGTACTCCTATCGGTGCCCATGGTATTCTTCCTCTCCTGAAGAATGTGGAGAACGTGCTTTGGAAAATCTTCACCAGGTACTGAAATATGAAGGTCCTGAAAATGTTGCGGCCATCCTCATGGAAGGTGAATCCGGTACATCAGGATGTATCAAGTACCCTCCATTTTATTTGAAAAAAGTGAAAGCACTTTGCGAACAATACGGAATTCTTTTTATTTGCGACGAAGTAATGAGCGGCTTTGGAAGAACAGGAAAGTGGTTTGGTGTTGATCATCACGAGATAACCCCCGACATTCTGGTTATGGCGAAAGGATTGACAGCAGGCTATCTACCACTAGGCGGCATCATTACCACCGATACCATTGCCAAAGAATATGACGAGAACTATTTGCCTTTAGGGTTAACCTACTCGGCACATCCCGTTTCCTGTGCAGCAGCTTTAGCTGTCCTTGATATTTATGAAAAGGAAGATCTCATAAACCGGGCTGTTGAAATGGAAGGATATATGAACCAAAAGGTTGCCAAAATGATGAACCAACACCCTTCCATCGGAGACTGGAGAAATACAGGACTGCTGGGATGTATTGAACTGGTCAAAAACAGAGACACCAAAGAACCCATGGCTCCTTTTAATGCCAAGCCTTCGGAAATGGGTGTCATGAGCAAGGTAGCTGCGAAAATACGTGAAGCGGGTATGTTCACTTTCGTGAAATGGAATTTTATTTTCGTATGTCCTCCATTAACTATTACAGAAGAACAGGTGGATGAAGGACTGGAGATTTTAAGTCAGGCTATTGCTATTGCTGATGGAGAGGTGAAAAGGTAAGAAACATTAGAAGTAAGAATTTTCTAAATTGAAAACGCGAAGGGTTTAACCGCAAGGGGCGCCAGGAATGCGCAAGAGGCGCTAAGAGAATTATTATCTGACTCTAAAGAACGCCAAGAAATAAATTGACATAATAAGTGTTCAGAAAATAACTTTTCGATTTGCTTGAGTAAAACACTTTCTATTCCTCTGGTTTAAATAGGTTTATTAAAAGTGGAATCGAAAAGTTATTTAAATATTTGACCAAGACATGAAAGAAGAGATCGTAAATCTGACGGAGGATGTTTCGTCCTCGCCCTTGTACAATGAAGATTTCGCTCCTATTCCGAAAGAAAAACGGACCTGGGGGCTAGTGGACATGACTGCCATCTGGATTGGTATGGCTGTTTGTATTCCCACTTATTTACTGGCATCCTATATGATGAAAGCCGGCCTTAGCTGGGTGGAGGCCTTGGTAATCATTGTGCTTGGAAACCTGATCATCACTGTTCCCATGGTTTTAAATGGCCATGCGGGTGTGAAGTATGGTGTTCCTTTCCCTGTGATCGGCAGGGCAGCCTTTGGGACACGGGGTGTTCACATTGCTTCGGTGGTTAGGGGAATCGTAGCCTGTGGATGGTTTGGTATTCAGACATGGATCGGGGGTTTGGCCATTTACGCAATCTGGAATGCACTGACAGGTTCTGAAGCTACGACCGGCTTGGATACAGGAAAATTTGTAGGATTTGCCTTGTTCTGGCTGATCAATGTATTTTTCATAATCAAGGGTACGGAAAGTATCAAAAAGCTGGAAAAATACAGCGCTCCCATTCTCATTGGAATTGGAGTTTTGCTGATCGTTTGGGGAGCTGTTCAGGCTGGAAGTTTCACCACAGTTTTGAAACAAAGTAAACAACTGGGTGTTCCGGCTGCAGAATTATTCCAGGCTGACGACCAGCTATTCCTTCGCCTGAACCCGATCAAAGATAAAGATGGAGTTATCAAGGCAAAAGAATGTCGGATTACACTTCCGTTGGCCGATGATAAAACCTACCAGACCACCTGGATCCCCATTTCAGGAAATATTGACTCGATCCCGGTTGATCGATTCAATAAAAATACGGACATGCTGGCCATTACCACGGACCTGAATCCTTTACAAATTGAGTTCAGAGCTCCTCATGGAGATGACTACCACACCTCTTCCCTACTTTCCGTGACCATAAATAAAGCAGAAAATCAGGGGTTTGGTCAAAGGATATTCACCTATCTTTTATGGCTCACCGCCATGGTTGGTTTTTGGGCCACAATGGCGATCAGTATTGCAGATATTACCCGATTTACACCTACACAGAAGAACCAGGTCCGTGGGCAATTCCTGGGACTACCCGGGACTATGGCCCTTTATTCATTTGTGGGAATCTTTGTTACCTGCGCTGCGCTTATCAATTTTGGAGACGTTCTTATTGCGGATGATGCTCCCTGGGACCCGGTTTCCTTACTTGGAAAATTTGAAAGTCCGGTTGTAGTGGTCATTGCGCAGATATTCATGTTAATCGCCACATTAAGTACAAATATTGCAGCCAATGTGATTGCTCCTGCCAACGCATTTTCTAATATCGCTCCAAAGAAAATAAGTTTTAGGCAAGGTGGAATAATAACGGCCATAATTGGCATTTTAATAGCTCCCTGGTGGATGATGGAACGGATTAGTGAGCTACTACTTTTTGTAAGTAGTTTCCTTGGGCCGGTTCTTGGAATCCTGATTGCTGATTATTTCTCTGTTCGGAAAAAACGGATGAACCTAAACCACCTGTTTAAAGTTGACGGAATTTATAGCTATGGGAGGTCTGGTTTTAATCCTGCTGCCATGGTAGCCCTTGTTGTCGGAGTATTCACTGCCCTTCTGGGACTCTGGATTCCAGGGCTCGAGTTTTTGTATAACCTGTCATGGTTCACCGGATTTGCCGTTGCGTACCTGATTTATTACCTGATGATGCGTAAGGAAGGAAAACGAGTGGTTGGATAAAGAGAGTACCTTGATCTTTTTTGTAAGCTGATTTGCAATCGCTTGTTTATTGATTGCAGCCCCTTTGTTTTTGAAATATCTTAAAGGACCAATACTCCTATTTCTCAAAACAAAACCATCAATTATGAAAAAAGCGCTACTCTCTTGTCTTCTTGCATTATTTTCCTTTGGGCTTTGGAGCCAGATAATCCCATTCAAGGGAATCATCGAAATGGATCAATGTAATCTCGATGTCGATGAAGAACCCTGTGGTTTCATTCAATTGGATACAATGGATTTCGATCTCTGGCAGATCGGCACTCCCATGAAACCCTTTTTTGATTCTGCCTATAATCCGCCAAATGCCATTTTAACCGATACCCTTTTCCCCTACGACACTTCCAGACTGGAGTATTTCGAATTCAATGTTCCTATTGCCGAACATCCCTACTATCAGGGGTGTATAATTGTTGGGTTCAAACACAAGTTCGAAACGGATACTCTTGTAGATGGTGGTTATATCGAAGCCTCCTTTGACGGAGGTGTTTCCTGGCACAATGTCATTTTCCCGGAGGATTCGGGTGAATGGCTGGAATATTTTGGCACCGAAAACATGTACAACCTTGGCGACACTTTAGCCAACGGAACACATGGATTTTCAGGCACTTCCGATGGCTGGGTTCATTCAAGAATTCAATGGGTATGGCAATTGCCTGTAGTCAGATCTGTTCAAATACCACCCGATACCCTCAGGTTACGATTTTTCTTTATGAGCGATAGCATACAAACCAATAAAGACGGTTGGATGATCGATGATATCAGGCTTGAATTTGCAGATCTTGGTTCAGCTGTGAACGATTATGATCAACAAATAAAAACTCAGGTTATTCCTAATCCTTTTTCAGATAAAGCCGCCTTAATCCTTGAGCAACCAAATAACCAGCCTTTGATGTTATTTATTACTGATACCAACGGAAGAGTTGTCCATGTTAGAAAGGATATTCGGGAAAATCAGGTGGTTATCAACCAATACGATATGTCAGCAGGAATCTATTTTTATCGACTGGAAAACAAGAGTGGAAAAACAGTTGGAGCAGGAAAGTTTATCGTTGAATAATTAATTCAAGTTGCGGGTTACAGGGTTCAGGTTACGGGTTAAAAATTTTTAGCAAAAACACCCGTTTCCCCTTATGGAGACAAGTTGACCTTTTGAAAAATCAAATATAATGACCGAACTTGCAACGAGTACATTGAAACGCGTAACTTAGGTTTATAGTAAGCCGCAAAATGCAGAATCCTTTCTCATTTTAAATTCAAAATTCTGCATTTTGCGGTTCTTCTTAATTTAGGTTTTGGTATCCTTGGCCAGGAGCTCTTCGTAATGCTTATAGGTCATTACACCTTTTCTCGTATATTCTTCTGCCTCTTCCTTTTTATTCAGTTTTTCATAAGCATTGGCCAACTGCATATACAGGATAGAACGACGTTTCAGACACAAGGGAGTATCTGCTGTTGTATAGGTAAGACCGGTATCATAAATTTCAACAGCTTTTTTGTATTTCCCCTGGCCGACATAACTATCTCCAAGATTCCGATAGATCAGAGCAATAGTAGCAAAAGCAGATTCTCCTTTTCCAAGGAATCCTTTCAGCTGCTCTGCCTTGGTAAGATAACCAACTGCCTCATTATAGTCATTTTCCATGCCTCTTTCATTCAGGCAGTTCCCAATGTCATTATAAGCAACAAGCAATCCTGCCCGGTCACTGGAAATCTCAAAATATTCAATAGATTTTTTGTAGGACTGGATGGCTTTTCCAAAAGCTCGTTTTTTATGCTCAATTCCTGCAATTTCCAGGTAAGACCATGCAATGCCACTGGTGTTTTCTGCGGCCTCAGACACTTTTAGGCTTACCTTGGCAAAGGCCATGGCCTCCTCCTGCTTACCATCCTCTGATCTTAAATCCGTAGCTTGTTGACGAATGATCTCCGCAAGTTTAGGATAGTCTTTTTTATTGTAACTACTGAGGTACTTTCTGAATTTTTCATAATTACCCAGGTTGGCCAAAAGCAACTCTTCAACATCTTCAGTGGTGGAAGGGGCCCCTGCATCAATCCAGGTAGCGTATACTTCAGCAAAAGGCCAATTGATACCCTGATATTTTCGGGGCCGTAATTTGACATATCTTAGGAAACTCCGAATATCCCAAACATCTGATTGCTGCATGGCAGAAAAAAGATCCATCCCTTCGAATCGCCCTCCTTCGATGATAGGAGACTCCATCCCTTGTTCGACCATAGCTTCAGCAACAAATTTGCTTTCTTTCAGCATAGCTTCCAGAATGGCCAATTCCGAATGAGGGTTATCATCCTCCAGTATTTTTTCCTGTGCATAGAAGGGTTGTCCATTAACAATATCAAAAAGGTAGATGCCATTTTTGACCATGTAATAGAAGAGACTCCGGTAATCTTTGGCCTTTACCTTAATAGGAAGGGCGACAATGCCTTCCAGTTGTTTAAAAATCCTTTTTCCATCCTGTGAATTGCTCAATCGAATGGAGAGCCCTGAAGTTCCCTGGTCAATAGCATTGACGGTAGCTGTCCCGTGGGCTTTAAATGGTTCCACTACATATTCTGAATACAAGGGGAAAACCTGCCCTTCTGCAAACGTTTCAGGAATGAGGTTTCCGTGAAGAAAATACCCCTGGTAAGGTTCAGTTTCTTCTTCGCTAAATACAAAGCGAAAGAAAAAAGTATCCGTTTCGGTTTCATAAGCAAACCGCTGTGCATTGACATTGGAAAAAAGGAGGAGCAATGTCAACACTGTTAAAAAAGTTCTCATGGTAAATTTTTGCACTAGTTATGATTTAGTTTCTCAATTACAATTCCATAGCAGCCTCCGGACGGGGGGAATGGGAGGAGCCTAAATAGAGCAGACAGTTTCTCAACACGGAATTTGGGAGAACAAAGTCTCGTCCTTGAACTTTGGAAGGTGGATTATTTTCAAATGTGCAGGTGTCAGCACTCAACGTTTGTCCTGCATTAAAAATAAGACAAACTCTGCAAATGCTGTTTATCCTGTAAACGATATTTTTTTACAAATGTTTCCCCTAATAGTAAAATGATTGTCAAATCGGAGGTTCGGACCTGATATCCCCTACCCTTTTTTCTTGTTTTTCCGGCGTCTGATAAACCACAAAACAAACAAAATCAGAAAGAGAGTTCCAAGGATTGGCAAACCGTAAAGTGCAACAAACATAATTACTCCTACCATAAAGTTTCCGCCGCCGGAAACATCAAAAGGTGAAGGGAAAACGATTAATTCTCCATTCGGGTCTTCACTCAAATATGCAAAACCATCCACTCTGGAAAAATAGGTCTCCGCTTGAGCAATGATCTGTTCAAAATTAAAATCTGGCAATTTGTTACCATAAGTGATCACAAGATTATCCTCATGGTCAGGAACAAGGTTTGAAAATTGATAAAACAAAAAATCCGGAGCAGTGGAATATTTGAAAATTGAATCGGGTGAAACACCTTTGATCTTATCAACAGATAATCCGTCCATCAATTGCACGCTCACAAAGCCTTTTCCAATGGGCGGTTTCCAGCTGGACCCAGTTTCTAAAACATAAATAAACCCATTGGGATTTTCCCGGTTGTACCCTTCACTAACCGTGGATTCGTTTGTATTTACAATGAAATAAACCTCTATGAGTGTTATACCCGGAGGAAATGCCATGGTCCAAATGTACCAGGCGGGCGGTTGATCGTGGGCGTAGAAATGGATATTGGGATCGTCAGCTTCAAAAGCCTTTTTTTCAAAAGTAACCGGTTCCCCATTGATCAAAACCTTCAATTTGTATAACTCGTCAAAATATATCTCAGCAAGTTCGGAAGAATTCCTGGTAGTGGAAAAATGAGCATTTACCGGATACCCGGTACGCATATTTAAAGTATCCGGAGTGGTATTCTGCATCCAATAAGACCCCTTAACGACTGCAAATCCAGGGTATAATTGAATGCTCACCTGTTCTTCCTGCATCTGAATTATCTGGTAGGAAGCGCTGTCTTCGGGAAAAAGCAAGGTAAATCCTCCCATACCACCTGCCATTCTCAATCCAGGTTGAGCAGCATTGGCCCACCCCAGAGCGGGAATAAGGACCAATGCCATACATATGAGCGAAAAACGCTTAATCATCTTTTGTTTCA
>QQUB01000085.1 GCA_008501835.1 Bacteroidota bacterium | reverse complement strand
TAAACTTGCGAAATGGTGAGTTTAGGGTTCACAACAAGAACTTTTTTAAAGGTTTGAATGACCGAAAATTTAAATGGTCCTTAAAAGAAGATGGAATTGAACGGACCAGCGGTTTTATCAATATGGGGACCGTTGCTCCTCAGGAAAAAAAAGAGTTTTCCATCAAATTGCCTACAATGGATTTTTCCAATGGTCAAGAATACCTTTTGAAAATAAGTGCCTTGAATAACGATGGCGATGCTTTAA
The DNA here is from genome assembly GCA_008501835.1 of Bacteroidota bacterium. Classification (GTDB taxonomy): domain Bacteria; phylum Bacteroidota; class Bacteroidia; order Chitinophagales; family Saprospiraceae; genus BCD1. The sequence continues at coordinate 8,415 of QQUB01000085.1, read as the reverse complement.
TTCCAATGGGACATCAAATAGCCTGGGAAGAATTTGCGCTCAATCAAATATCTTACAACAACGAGGTGGAAAACAACGGAAGATTTGCTGATTTGAAAACCTATTCCTCTACGGATACTTTATTTATTCAAGGACAGAATTTTTTGGTAGCACTTCATAAATACAGGGGGGAACTACTTCATTATGAGGTAGACGGGAAATCACTTTTGTCTAAAGGAATGCAACCTAATTTTTGGAGACCTCCTACGGATAATGACCTTGGTAATGGTATGCATAAATGGGCTGAAATATGGAAAGATGCAGGAAGTATGGCCATTTCCACTTTTGAAGAACTATTGGATGTTGAACCGGAGGTGGTCACCTTTAAAGTTAGATATGATTTGCACGCAATGAATAATGCGAAGGTTTGGGTCACTTATTCTGTTAGGTCAGATGCTTCTATAGATATTCATTATCTGTATGAGTCGAGGGATGAAGAATTGCCTAAGATCCCGAGGGTCGGCCTGCAATGGGAATTACCTGATGAGTTTCAGTTCATGCAATGGTACGGCAAAGGGCCTCATGAGACCTATTGGGATCGGAAATCTTCAGGAGAAACTGGAATTTGGCAAGGGCAGGTTTGGGAACAACTACATCGCTACCCCAGGCCTCAGGAATCCGGTAATAAAACTGAGGTCAGGTGGATGTCACTTACCAATAAGAATGGTCAGGGTTTAAAGGTGTCAACGACTTCTGTTCCGCTTTCGATGAGTGCCTGGCAATTAAAAATGGAAGAGCTGGATTTTGTTGCTGGAAAGAAAGGGGCAGAATCAGCCTCCGGTCTAGTTCCTGTCACTTCAAAACACGGCGCTGATTTGATACCGGGAGCAGTTATTTCCTGGAATATTGATTTAAAACAAATGGGACTTGGTGGAGATACGTCCTGGGGAAGGCACGTGCACGATGAATATACACTATCTGAAAAAAAATATGATTATTCTTTTAGGATAACACCGGTAGGATTTGATAATTAATGAGTTATCAATGGCTTCTGACGCATTTTATAAAGATGTTATAAAATGCCCTGAAGGTGTATTTCAAATCCGTTAGCAATGGACTTTTTTCGTAAGCCTCCAGGTATCTTTTTTCAATCTTCATGACGTCTTCAATGGTTTCCGGGATTTCCACATATAAAGGCGGAATCAGTCCCGGTTTGAATTGGGAGCGGTATGTTTTGTACTCTTCGGAGTATAGGCTGAAATAATGGGGGCTTAAGGGGCGTACACCAAAAACTTTCACATCACCTTTGGCAAGATTATACAGCATAGGTAGTTCATCAATCCAGTATTTTCTTAAGTATCTTCCCAGTGGAGTAATTCGGGGATCATTTTTGAATTTACAGCCTTCTCCCAAACCATTTTCCTTAAAAATATATTCCTGAATAAATTCGGAATAGGGATACATGGTCCTGAGTTTATAAATTTTTACTTTTTTGCCATTTTTACCCACCCTGTTCAGGCAAATAAAAGTGCCGCAATAAGGCTTGATTTTGAAATCAGGATCTGTCTTTTTTTCAGCCGTGAAAAAAAGCAGGTCATTTATTTTTTGTTTTCCCTTGATCGTGAAACCACAAGAGAAAAGCCGACCGTAGGCTTCCATTGCTGAAATGACACGGTCGGTTTCCCCTGCCAGAGAGTAATAAGAACGGCTGATGAGTGGAACTTTGGGCCAAACCTGCTTGCGTAAATAATCGAAAAAGTAATTAAACTTGTTGACCGGCCATTTAGAGCCTGTCAAAATTCTGTTTTTACGATCTTCGCAGGTTTCAAGACAACCAATAAACAAACCGCCTCTGTTCAGATGTTGATTTACTGCTTTAAAAAAGGCATTGATGTGAGGGATATCATTGATCCGTAGTAAACATACAATACAGCTTATACCGGGAGTACCAGGCTGGTTTCGGCTCGCTGCATGGATGAAATTGAGCTCAGATACCTTGTTTAGCAGTACAACATCCCCACGATGTTGCCTGTCCATCCATCTTTCAATATACCGTTGAACAGACTCTGGGAGGGCAATTCCTGAGTCTCGCCGTTCATTATTACGGGCTAGCGTTTGTTCATAGATCATGGTATGAGGTCGAGTTTGTTTTTCAAAGGATAAACCTTTTCCCAATGGAAAAGGTATTATCCCAAATTGGTTTAAAGGAACTGTTACAATTTGGGAAACACCAGAAAAGTGTACACTTTAATCGGTTTACCAATTGCGTCCTGATGAAAGGGGGTAGATTTTGATTTTCTGGTCTTTTATGATTGAAGTTTCAGGTGAATAATTGTTTGACTTTCAGTCAAATGAGTTCTTTAAATAATCGGGAAAGTGTAATTGAGAAATGTAAATTTGCTTGAATAATACAACATAAATTTAAACAAAAACACGCTCACTATCCTGCCATATCATCCTAATATCCTGACATTCTGAGCTGTTTGTGATGTTGTTTTTAGATAACTTAAAGGGGAAGTTGATTAGGAAGAGAAATAAGCCGACGGCTTGATGCCGAATCTGGCTTCGAAGAGAAAGGAAAAATAATCGGACCGGGAATAACCAACGTTCAGAGCGACCTCCTTGAGCGTATCAAAAACCTGATCCTCAAGGAGTAATTTGGCTTTTTGTAACCTGATCTCAGTTAAATATTGGTTGGGGGTTTTTCCGGTAATTTTTTTCAACTTGCGGTAAAATTGCCGCTCGCTCATGAACACCGCCGCAGCGATATCCGCAACAGTCAAATGACGGTCGCTTAGATGTTCATCAATAAAATCATTTACTTCTTTTAACCATTGATTATGCAACAGGGGAGGACTGTCACTGGGATAGGCCTTGTGCATCTTTTTTGTTTTTGGTCTGAATCTTGTGAGGATTATTCCTTTTTGAATTTCTTTTTTTTAACCAGTATTTCACCAGGTTTTTGAGGTTTTGAAAATATTTTTCTTTGAGCCAGAGGTATTGTTGGTTTGTCCATCGCTGTGGGTGAAAAGTAAATAATACTTTGTCCGGGAAAAGATTGTTTTTAACAGCCTGGATGATTTGTAGGGTTGAATGAAATTGAAGACCAAAGTGATTGGTAACTTCATCCCTAATGCTAAATTGTGTGCCGTCCCACTGTCTTCCTGTATCCGTCAGATAAAACACCTGTTCAAAATCAATATCGAAATAGGGTTCACCCTCGATATCAAATTCATGATAATCATAGCTGCTCCAAAGGTCCCGGTTGTCAAATCTTGATCTTGGGCTGCCGTGCATACAAATGCTTGACACTGGAACTAAAGCTCTCAGGTCTTCCAGGTGTTGCCTAAAAAGATCAATCGCCCTTTCTGGATCACCATGCGCAAAATCCATATCTTCATAATGATAACCAATTTCATGTCCCATCGATGCAATCTCACGAATAATACCTTTATCAAAACTTTGGGGCACCATTCTGAAATAATAAGTTCCTTTTATTCCTCTCTCAAACTGGATTCTGGCAAAACGCAAGGCATTGAGTTTCCGGTCATCTACGTCGTGACGCAAAATGATGGTTCTTTCGCCTGGTTTGTGCAGGAATTCCAGGAAGGTTTGAAACTGATACCCGCATTTTTGCAACTCTTCGAGCAGATTTAGGTAAATGTCAATGGTAAAATCCTTCATGGGAGATTAATTCAGGATCTGTTGCTTTAGAATTTCAATGATTTTCTCGGAAGCATGGCCATCGCCAAAGGGCTTTTCAGAAAACTCCGGGTCTCTTTTATTCAAAACTTCTTTTCTAATGGCATCAATCGTTCTCTCCTTTACTAAAACATTTGCCCCCTTAAAAGTGGTTTCCGTCCATTCGGTTTCAGGACGAAGGGTGACGCAAGGTGTTTCCAGAAAGAACGCTTCCTTTTGAACACCTCCTGAATCTGTTATTACTTTGGCTGCATTTTTTTCCAGCGTGATGAATTCAAGGTAACCCAGTGGCTGAGTGAGTATAATATTCTTTCCAGGAGTAATTTTAAAAGATTGGAGTTTTTGTCTAAGTCGCGGATGAGCAGCCAGGACCACTTTTTTATCCAGGGTTGATAATGCATTGATGATTTCCTGTAATTGGTCAGGGTTGTCGACATTATAGGGGCGATGTAATGTGCTCAAATAAAACTCCTGTGGTTTGACTTTTAATTTTTCAAGGATCTCGCTTTTAGTCATTGTTACCCCTGTTAAGACCATATCATACATTACATCCCCGCTGAACCACGACCTTGCTGCCAGGCCTTCGTTTTGGAGGTTTTTTAAGGCAATATTTGTAGGAGCAAACAGTAAGTCGGTGATATGATCGGTGGCTATTCGGTTTATTTCCTCGGGCATTTGTCTGTTATAACTTCTTAGTCCAGCCTCAACGTGTACTGTCGGAATATTAAGTTTTGCGCCCACCAAAGCACCGGCAAGGGTAGAGTTGACATCCCCGATGACAATGATGGCACAAAATGAGTTTTTCAGACAAAGATCTTCTAATGCTATCATCATTCGGGCAGTTTGCTTTGCATGGGTATCCGAGCCGATTTTGAGGTGATAATCAGGAGTTGGAATATGGAGGTCTTTAAAAAAAATATCGGACATGCGGTCATCGTAGTGCTGGCCGGTATGCACGATTCTGAAATCTAATTCAGGTTCATTGGCAACCGCTTTGCTTAAAGGAGCCACTTTGATGAAGTTTGGCCGGGCACCTACTACAAAAAGAATTTTTGGAATCATGGATTGAGGAATTTCTAAAAAGCTTTTTTCATTGGTAAAAATGACGGATAAAAGCCTTTCCTGACTAACACATCCAATGCATAAACAAATAATAAAAGAGCAAGCACCTCCTCAAAGGTTTCTCCTCTCTGATCGAGATAGGCCGTATAAGGGAGCATGAAGAAAAAGATCAGGCCCGCAAAATAGAAATGAGTTGAGGGGTAATAAAACTTGATTGGCTTCAGGGCAGGAACGGAATCCAGAATTTGAATGAACCATTTACGGAAGAGGAAGAGGCATCCCAGAATGATATTAATTATCGCATACAGAACGTTCAAAAATTCATTAAAAATATTGTGAAGGTTGCTTTCTTCTTGTCGGTTTATGGTTTTTAAAGCCTCGGGAGTTTCCCAGCCGAAAATCCTTTGGCCCCAACTGATCTCTTCCATGCCAAATAAAAAGATTCCAAAGGCCAGCAGGAACAAAAATATTCTGGCAATACGCTTTGTTTCTTTTATGCCCAGGAAAATTAAAATAAACATGGCAAGGAAGGTGAAAATAACGGTTAGGTTCTCGAGTAACCCGTCCTCTCTAAATGCATTTTTAGTAATGTCCAGTTCATAATTGACGAACATGAGAATAATACTGATTCCAATCAAAATTTTGATGGAAACGGGAGTTTCCAACCATGACCTTTTTCCTGGATAATTTTGAATGGCGCCCTTTGTAAAAAGTAACAATCCTGTGAATAATAGCACCAGTATATAAAAAGTTTGCATTACCCTGGCTAAATTGATAATCTCCTGATCCGGAGAGATCATTTCCAGGGCGGAGAGCAACATTTTGGGATTTACTATCCATAATATCGCTACAATTAAGGCAAAAATAAGGAGGGAAATCAACCCAAGATTTATCAGCCTGATAAAGAGACCTGTTTGAGTTCTTTTTTGAACTTCTGTTGACTTTTGTTCCATGACTTTGTTATTTTGTTTAGGCGCTTAGTTTATTGATTATGAGTAAACTTGTGGTTTTTGATTTCGATGGTACTTTGACCAAAACAGATTCCATGTTGGAATTGACCAGATACTTTTTTGGGCCAATTCGTTTTGTGATAGGTATGGCCTTCCTCTCTCCTGTACTTGTTCTTTATAAACTGAAACTATTGCCCAACTGGAGGACCAAACAATATTACCTTACTCACTTTTTCGGGGGCATGCCATTGAATGAATTCCAAACTGTTTGTGATAGATTCGCATCTGAAAAAATCCCCAATCTCTTGCGTCCGGGTGTAGTTGAAACCATTAATACCTATAAATCAAAAGGTCATCAATTGGTTATTGTCAGTGCATCTGCAGAAAATTGGTTAACAAGGTGGGGGGATGAAAATCATCTTACGGTTATTGGTACTAATCTCGAAGTTGTCGATGGTAGAATCACCGGAAAACTGAACGGTCGGAATTGTTATGGACCTGAAAAAGTCATCAGGTTGAAAGAGGAATTTGATCTGGATGATTTTTCGGAAATAATAGTCTATGGTGATAGCCGGGGAGACCGTGAGCTTATGGAATTAGCAACACAATCCTTTTATAAACCGTTCAGGGGTTCATCATAACTTTTGAGTCAGGTCCAGCAGCAATAATCCTTTTTCAGGATTGTAATAAATGATTTTATATTTTGTTTTTAAAGTTTGGACAAATTTGGCTAGTTCCTCTTCACGCGAGTATCCGGTCGCTGCGAAGATAGTCGCCCCCTTGTCGAAATATTTTTCAATGGTTTCTTCTTCCCATTCCCCTTCCTGTATGGACCATCCCTGTAAATCTGAGTAATAATAAAGGATAGGACTGAGGTCGTTTCCTCCTTTATGAGTGGTATATCCTCCGGCGAGCACCATTTTTTTTGTACCGGGAGAATTAATCTTGATTTGTTCCGCCAAAAGCCAGTTAGTTTTATGAACGGCTGTTTCCTTGTTGGGAACTTCATATATGTCAAATCTTTTTAGCGGGAAAAAAAGTAAGAGGCCAAGCGGGATCGCAACAGCTAATATTTTGCAAGTCATTTTATGAGCTCCTGTCCGTTTTGCTAAATGATACAAAAAAGTGCTAGTAGTAATAAATCCCAACGATATGAAAAAGGCAGCTGGGGGAATAATGGTCAATTGTCTATACGTGGTATCAAGGTTGCCCTCTGCAACGATCATGAAGAAAAGCAAAACCGAAAGCAAATAGTAGAGGAATAACCTTCCTTTTGAGCTATAAGCTGAATAGACAACCCCAATGGCCAGCATCAAAAGTCCCATATTTCCAAGCAACATGCGTTTCATTCGGAAGTACATAGTTGCCCACCATTGAGGATCACTCAGCATGCCGATAGTCTGAAATTTATCATGTCCTCCGAATTGCCCGCCAAATACACCGAAAACATCGATGTAGTTATTTGCCAGGTAATAGGCATGCGAGTACCACCACACTGGGAGTATCAAACAAACTATCATCGTTAAAAAGAAGGAAAGGTATCTTTTTAATTTTAATCCATTTGCCCTGTAATGAATCCACAAAAGAGGCAATCCGAGATATAGACAAGTGGGTTTTAGAGAGATAGCGAGTGAAAAACCAATTATGAACAATACAAGTTGCCAAACCTTTTTTTTATCAACCCACTCAGCATAGTAAAATACGGAAAAGACCGAAAAGAATAAAAGCAGAGGTTCTGAAAAAAGGTACTTATTAAATTGATTGGATAATGGTAGAATTCCCGCCAGTAGAGCAGTCATTAAAGCCAGAAAAAGGCCTGCTTCTCGTCTGACCAGTTTGTAACTGAAAAATATCAGCAGCAGAAATGCAAAAAAGGTCAATATTCTCACCGTGTATACATTATAGCCAAATACTCCGTAAAGCAGTCCCGCAATGAATGGAGCTATTGGTAGTTCCATAGCTGTGTACCTGGGATTCTCAGCAGGCCAATCTACCTCCGGGTAGAGGAATTTATATCCGTTTTCATAATAATTCTTAGAGATCATAATATGATCAATCTCTTTCCAGTCAGTTCTGTCCAGTGCCGGGGAGTCTATAGTTGATATTCGGACAATGGCTGTAAAAATCAGAATGGATCCAAGTATAATTGAAGCGTTTCTTTTGTTGATCCAGGATGGGTTTAAATATGCTTCCAACTTCATTGCAAAACCATTGGCCGACTTTATTTTTCCATTCATTTAAGGAGTATATGATTTTGACAGGATAAGAATCATAATAACCGTTGCGGCATATATCAATCCGTTAATCATAAAGGCTTTGTCTCTGATCATCATTTTGGTCGGGTCTCCGCCTTTTTGTTTGATATATACAAGATATAGATAGCGGAAAACGCCGTAAATGACGAGAGGAGTAGTAGCCATTAGCCATTCTGTTCCGAACCTGGCGACTACATCTTCAGCCATGGTATATAAGGAATAGGTGACAATGGCCGCTCCGGCACTGACAAACATCAGGCCATCCAGGAAGGGTAGGTTATAATCCTTTAAGCATTTCCGGTGGTTTTTGGCTTCAGCCCGCAGTGTGGCCACCTCATGTCGTCTTTTTCCAAACACCAGCAAAAGAGCAAGCATTAGGGTACAAATGAACAACCAGGGCGATACGGCCACTCCAATGGCAAATGCTCCTCCAACTGCCCTTAAAAGAAAACCGGTAGCCACGATCA
>QQUB01000592.1 GCA_008501835.1 Bacteroidota bacterium | reverse complement strand
GATACCTATAACCGGTTGCCGGAAGAAATAGATATAACGCAGGATAATAATGTAGAGGGTTTGTACAAGACCTTTAGTTTCCTCCACAATATTCAAAAACATTTCATGCAGGGCACTTTTAAAGAAGGTTTAGCCCTGATGCCGGAGTTGGATAGTTTCATTGAGTCTGATGAATACAATCTCGATGATCACAGGGTTTTAGTGTTTTATTACCTGATGGCCTGTATGTATTTTGGCAGTGGGGATAATGATAATACAATTCACTACCTCAATTTGATCATCAATCAAAAGAATCCGGATTACCGGGAGGATATTCAGTGCTTTGCGAGAATTTTGAATCTCATAGCTCATTACGAGCTTGGCAATATGAGGCTGGTGGAGTATCAGGTCAAATCGGTCTATAGATTTTTATCCAAGATGGAAGATCTGCATGCTGTTCAAAAAGAGATATTTCGATTCTTGCGAAAAACGCCGAGGATACAAAAATCTGAAACGAGAGATGAGTTTTTAAGATTGAAATCCCAATTGGTAAAACTCGAGTCTGATCCGTTTGAAAGACGCCCGTTTTTGTACCTGGATATTATTTCCTGGCTGGAAAGTAAAATTGAAAATAAAGCCGTTGGTCAGGTCATCCGGGAGAAATTTTTAGCCAACCAGTCCAAAGCCCAAAATTCATGATTCTGTTGAATTAAACAATAGCCTATGGAATTATTCAAGGGGTTAAAGGTAATCGAATTGGCCAGTGTGCTGGCAGGACCGGCAGTGGGAGCCTTTTTTGCTGAAATGGGGTCAGAGGTTATCAAGATAGAAAATAAAAAAACGAGCGGGGATGTTACCCGGAAATGGAAATTGCCTTCAGAAGAACCGGATTCAACCTCTGCATATTATGCTAGTGTAAACTGGGGGAAACAAGTTAAGTTTCTTGATTTCAGTCTTTCAGCCGACCGCCAAAAATTATACGACCTGATTCCCGAAGCAGATATTGTAGTAAGCAATTTCAAACCTTCTTCAGCCATCAAAATGGGGATGGATTATGCGACCTTAAAAACAATTAATCCAGGATTGATATATGCACAACTCACAGGTTTTGGAGAGGATTCTTCCCTGCCGGCCTTTGATGTTGTTTTACAGGCAGAAGCCGGATTTCTTTATATGTGCGGGGAACCAGAAGGCCGGCCGGTAAAAATGCCGGTTGCTTTGATCGATATTCTGGCTGCACATCAATTAAAAGAGGGGATCTTACTGGCATTGATGAAAAGAATGCAAACGGGCGAGGGGAGTTATGTTTATACTTCATTATTGGAGTCCGCACTTGCTTCACTGGCAAATCAGGCCACAAACTGGCTGATGGCAGGTCATATACCTCAACCGATGGGAACGGGGCATCCAAATATCGCTCCTTATGGAGATATATTTTATTCAAGTGATGAAAAACCCATTGTTATTGCCGTAGGAACTGACGACCAATTTCGGAAATTATGTAATTGTCTTCAACTTCCACACCTGGCAGAAGACCAAAGGTTCAAAACCAATCACCTTCGGGTTCAGAATCGTCTGGTTTTGGTCGAATTTTTACGACCGGGATTTAACCGGTTTCCCAGAGAATCATTAATGAATGCTTTTAATGACCTTGGAGTTCCGGCCGGAAGGGTTCGAAATATGGAAGAAGTCTTTGAAATCCCTGCTGCCAGGGAAATGATCCTCGAAGAAGTTAAAAAGGACGGAACCCATTGCAAAAGTGTAAAAACCATTGCGTTTTCCATCGAGTAGACCTTAAAGCAGTTAACTAAAAACTGTTGAAAAAATTCAATAACTTTAATGCCAAATTTGACGAATTGAGACCCAAGGTAATTTTTTGCGCACTCTTTCTTTTGATTTCCTTCCTCCCCGGAAGGGCAACGCATATCGTGGGTGGTGAAATGAACTACACCTGTTTGGGAAATAATGAATACGAAATCACGCTGACCATTTTCAGAGATTGTTTTTACGGAAATCCGAACGCCTGGTTTGATAATCCGGCATCTATCGGTGTTTTTGATGTGAACAATGAACTGCTTCAGGAAATCCAGATCCCTCTGATGAATAATGATACCTTGCAGCCAACCCTCAGTGGGGATTGTTTTGTGGTACCACCTGATGTCTGTGTTCATACAACTACATATACTGCCATAGTGAATTTGCCACCAATCATTGGAGGATATCAACTGGCTTACCAGCGTTGTTGCCGAAATCAGACCATCGCCAATATTGTCGACCCTCTTGGAACAGGGGCTACGTATGGCCTGACTATTTCAGAACAGGCACTGCTCGAGTGCAATAGCAGCCCACAGTTCGTAGCCTGGCCTCCTTTGTACATATGTGTTGATGAACCTATAGTCTTTGATCAGTCTGCGGTAGACGCAGATGGAGATTCCATTGTTTATAAACTATGTGCTCCCTTGCAGGGAGCTGATGCCAATATTCCACAGCCTCAGCCGCCAAATGCACCTCCGTACGATCCCGTAACCTGGATAGATCCACCTTATGGAGTAGACAATATGTTGAATGGAGTTCCGGGAGGAGAGCCGTTGGAAATTGACCCGGTAACAGGATTGTTAACAGGGTTGCCGAATACGGTTGGTCAGTTTGTGGTGGGCATTTGTATTGAAGAATACCGTGATGGGGTGTTGATCTCTACAACCAGAAGGGACTTTCAATATAATGTTGGTGTTTGCGGGCAATGGGTGGCCTCGTTTTTTGCCCCTGAAATTCAGTGTGATGATCTCGAAGTTACCTTTGATAATCAGAGTCTTGGAACCAACGATTTTCTCTGGAGCTTTGGGGACCCTGCAAATCCAGGGTTTACATCCTCAGAAATTTCTCCGACCTATACTTACCCGGATACGGGTTTATACCAGGTTACCCTCATCGCCGGACCGGATAATCCCTGTGTAGATACCTTTCAACAAGAAGTATACCTCCAATATAATTCCCTGTTTCCGGAATTTAGCTTTTCCTATGAATCCTGTACTGATTCAATGGCTATTCAGGTTACGGATAATTCTGTGGATACGCTGTTTGAAATTGCTGAGTATTACTGGGAATTTTTCCCTGGCAACTTACAAACATCCACTGAGCAAAACCCGGTTTTTTATGCCATTGAATCGGGAGTGTTTACCATTCAGTTGACGGTAACAGCAGAAAATGGTTGTGAAAAAACAATAGCCCAATCCTTCTTTGTTGATCTCATTCAGGAGGAGCTGGAACAGGATACACTATTTATTTGCCTGGGGGAGGAGGTAGGCCTCAACGATCAATTCATTGCAGGGTATTTGTACAATTGGTCTCCTGAAGAAGATTTTTTGGATCCCAATGCACCCAATCCTATAGTATCACCGACAGAAACGACAACTTACACCGTGACTATATCAGATGTTGATGAATTTTGCCAAAAGGAACAATCCGTTACGGTGGTGGTCCCTCCACCATTGACTATCGAAATTCCACAGGATACGGTAATTTGTGACCCGGAATTTTTACTGGAAGCTTCTGCTGAAGGAGGTGTCTTTTATGAATGGTCTGCAGATGTGGGTTTTACCTCAATTTTAACCAATGAACCCAATGTTATTGTTTCTCCTTTGGGAGAGATGACCTATTATGTACGTGTTTTTGATGAGAATGAATGCCCGAATATAGACAGCATCACTATTCAGGGAAATGGGGTTAACCTGATTGTCCCGGATACGGTTGTTGCCTGTGTTGGAGAAACACCGCAGGTATGGGTTCAAAACTTCGACCCTGAGGATGTATTAACCTATTCCTGGGAACCTGTTGATCAAATATTATCTGCAACGAATATCGATACCATTACAGTGTCGCCTTCCCAGGTTGGCCCAACACCATTTTATATTGCTTCGGAGAATCAATTCGGATGTACGGTGTCTGATTCTGTGATGGTTTATATGATTGATACTACCAGCCAGGAAGTATTTTTTGAAACGACCCAATGTAGCGGATACACTGTTCAGTTTTCTTCCGGTAGTGTTAACGCACCCTACTATACCTGGACATTTTTGGACCCTGAAGCGCCTCCGGGACAAACGGCTACGGGTGCAGAGGTGTCCTACACTTTTTCCGGTCCTGGAACTTATAATGTGGAGGTTTCCCTACCGGAAAGTCTTCTGTGTTCAGATACCACGTTGTTTCAGGTTACCGTCGAAGAGCCACAAATCTTTCCTGATTTTGAATGGATGTTGGAGATTTGTTCGGATACGGCAATCGTACAGTTCAATGATTTAAGTCAAAACTTCCAGAGTGATATTGTGGGGTGGTACTGGGATTTTGGCAATGATAGTTTTTCAGAGGAGCAAAACCCGGAAGCTACCTTTTTTGAGTCCTCCCTGAATGACATCACCCTGATCATTACTTCTTCGGATGGTTGTGTAGATTCCCTAAGTTTACCTTTTGAACTGGAAATGGTAGAAGAGACCTTAATTGATTCCCTGTTTGTCTGCCCAGGGGATTCTATCCCGCTCAACCCACTGCAACAAGGGGATTATGAATATGCCTGGAATCCTCCGGAAAGCCTTTCCAATCCGGGATCACCCAATCCTTGGGCATCACCTGAAGAGACAACCACTTACACAGCATTAGTAAGTAGCCTTGAAAATATTTGTGCTGTTGAAAGATCGGTAACGGTAGTTGTGCCGCCAGAAATTGAATATGAATTATCTCCTGATACACTGGTGTGTAGTGACGAATATTTGCTTTTTGCGGAAAGCGATCAGGCGGTAAGCTATGCCTGGTCAACAAGTCAGCAATTTACTTTTATTTTAAGCCAGGAGCCGGAGTTTCTGGCACCTGTAGGTTGGGTTGAGTACAGTTTTTATGTACGGTTAACGGATCAATTTGGATGCGAGGTCGTTGACCAGGTCAATGTTTCAGGTCATGCCATTCAGGTGTCATTAGATGAAATAACCCTTTGTATAGGAGATACCGTACAACTGGAAGTAATCAATCAAACTGGGGATGAACTCACCTATGCCTGGTCACCCGAGTCCTTGATCATTGAAGGGGCAAACACTGCTACTCCATTGGTTAGTCCGACCGAAACAACTGTTTTTGAAGTGGTTCTTGAAAACGAATTTGGTTGTTCGTTGGATACTTCACTAATGGTCAACATTTTCAATTATACACCCCCATTAACAATTGAAGCAGATCCTGATACGATACTGTTAGGAGAAAGCTCCATACTTGAAGCAACTTTGGCAGATAATTACACTTATCTATGGGAACCCTCTGTTACTTTGAGTGAAAATGACCTCCCAACCGTGGTAGCAACTCCTGAAGAAACGACTACTTATGGGGTGACTATAAGAGATGAAAGCGGGTGTATCAACCAGGCATTTGTAACAGTAGTGGTTTTGGTCCTTGAATGTGGAGAGCCCTATATTTTCCTTCCCAGTGGTTTTACCCCGGATGGTGATGGCCTGAATGATGAACTGGAGGTTTATGGCCACAATATTGAAGAAATGCATCTGGTTATTTACAACAGATGGGGTGAGCTGGTTTTTGAAAGTTTTGACCAGGCCGATAAATGGGATGGAACTTACCAGGGCAATGAATTACCTGCAGGTTCATTCGGATTTTACCTGGAAGTAACTTGTGGTGATGGGGAACAATATGTGAAAAAAGGAAATATCACACTTTTAAGATAAACACAATTTGATTTACCGTTTTATTCCAAAACAAATGAAGCAAAAACTACTATTTTTATTATTGATTTTATGTACCGGGCTTTATGCCCAGGAACCTGAACTTAAGTTTGGGAAACTGTCCCAATCAGATTGGGATATGGAGTATTGTGAATTTGATTCGACAGCTTCGGCAGTTATTTTGATGGAACAATGTTTGATCCATTTTTCCGGAGACAAAGCCTATTTGAGGGTTCATAAGCGTATTAAGATCCTGGACGAGAAGGGGTTTGAATATGGAGACCTCGCCATTCCTTATTATCACCACGATCGCAGGGAATTCATTACAGGTTTTAAAGGAATGACTTTTGTGAAAAAGCCTTCCGGTAAGATCGAAAGAATCAAGGTTGAGGAAACTTACAAGGAAAAGATTAATGAATATTGGTCAGAATTCAAAGTGCCTTTTCCTGCCATTCAAAAAGGAGCGATTATTGAGTATAAATATGAATTTGTAACAGGAAATCTGATGGCGCTGCAACCCTGGGAGTTTCAACATGAGATTCCAACAGTTTACAGTGCTTTAACGGTTCAACTCCCAAGTTATCTACAATACAGCATTCTTGGATTTGGCAATAAGTATCAGAAAAAATATGATACCAACGATCGAAACCACTGGGTATTGGAAAAGCTTCCGGGTTACAAGGATGAGGATTTCGTTTACAATCCAAAGGATTACATCGATCAGGTTCGTTTCCAGGCGCATAGTGTTTACACTCAACAGGGATGGGAAAATATTTTACAGGACTGGAATGAACTGGGGGCGGATATGCTTAAGGAACATTACACCAGAACTTTCAAAAAAGCTAATCGTGAAAGTGAGGTTCTGATGGAAATCATAGACCAAGGGGATTCGGAATTGGAAAAGGTGAGGAAAATTTTTGAATATGTAAGGAATACTTATAGCTGGAATGGTTATTATTCCCTTTATCCATCAAGGTCATCCAGTGATTTTTTAAATTCCAAAACCGGAAACATTGCTGAAATAAACCTTTGGTTGATTGGACTTTTTAGAGCAGCAGGTTTAGAGGCAGATCCTGTTTTGGTCAGTACACGTTCGCATGGAAAACCAATCAATAACTTCCCGCTAATCAGTCAGTTTAATATTGTTATTTGTTCGGTGAAAGCAGGTGGTAAAGAGTTACTGGTGGATGCTGTTACCAGGGGTGGGGTTCTACCTTTTGACCATTTGCCATTGGAAGATTTGAATTATCATGGGTTAAAGATAAAACCCAAGCAAACGGAGTGGGTGAAAATCCCATTCAGTGATGACTCAAAAACACAGTCTCTCATCAATATGGATTTCACGAAGGGTACCGGCGAAATGAAAATGCGTTTCAGAGGATACCCGGCAGCTGAAAAAAGAATGGACCTGTTGGAAGGAAAGGATATTTTCCAGAAAGTAATTTTTGAAAGTTTTTCAGGAGAGGAAATTACCGTGGAGCAGCAGGAGGTCACTAATCCCGATGAACTTGGAAAAAGCCTGGAAGTAGATTACGAGCTCGATCTTGTGGATATTTCAGACCTTGATGTCATATATTTTAACCCGGCTGTCTGGACAAACTGGAAGCAAACCCCTTTTAATAAGGGAGAGCGATCCTTGCCGGTAGAGCTGCCTTATCCTTTTATTGATCAGGTGGCCATAAAAATCATTTTACCGGAAGGTTACGTACTTGAAGAGGCCCCGGAAAGCATCAGACTGGTACTGCCGGAAGATCTCGGAGACTTTACTTATTCCATTCGGTATGAAGAAAATTTTGTGTTGCTGAATATGCGTTTAAAAATATCAGGTGTGTATATGGTTCCTGAATTGTACTTCTACCTCAAAGAGTTTTATGAAAGAGTTAGTCAAAAGGTGAATGAGGTATTGGTTTTCGGAAAAAGTTGAGTTGTTTGCATTAAAAACGTTATTCACGGATTCCAGGGTTGTGATTTTAAATTTTTCTTTTACTTAAGTACCTTTGCAACTCAATTTTACGTTGAGTATAAGTATTAATATTTCCATGAATAAACATTAAAGAAAAAACATGAAAAAACTATTCATTATTTTAAGTCTTGTATTGATTCAACAGGCGGCTTTTGGCCAGTTTACGTTTCAGGATACAAAGACAAACCAGTGTACAGAAGTTAAAGATCAGGAAAGAACGGGGACTTGCTGGAGTTTCTCAACCGTTTCATTCCTGGAGTCTGAGTTGTTGAGAATGGGTAAATCGAGTCTTAACCTCTCTGAAATGTATGGCGTACGTGCGATATACATGGATAAGGCGCAAAATTTCCTTTTCCGTCAGGGCAAAGCCAATTTTAGCCAGGGAAGTTTATCCCATGACGTGATCAGATCCTATAAAATGGTAGGAGTTGTACCGGAAACTGCCTATCCGGGTTTTGGGGAAGGCAGAACAAGCCACAACCACGGTGCCCTTGAACGCGAACTTAGAAATTATTTGAAAGGACTGATCAGTAAAAGAACAGTTCCTGAAGATTGGAGAGACAATGTAAATGCTATTCTCGACAAACATTTGGGAAAGTTGCCGGAGACTTTTGATTATGAAGGCAAGAGATACACTGCTGAAACCTTCACTCAAACACTGGGGTTAAATCCGGATGATTATGTTACCCTTACCTCATTTACGCATCATCCTTTCTACTCCAAATTCATTTTGGAAATTCCTGATAATTACTCCAACGGACTGTACTACAATATCACACTTGATGAATTGGTAACAGTAACAGATTATGCCATTAACGAAGGCCATACCGTAGTTTGGGATGCTGATGTAAGTGAGAAATTTTTCAGTCATAAAATCGGCGTAGCTGTGGCTCCTGCAGACACCTCCGTTTGGAAGGATATTGAAATGGCTTCACCGGTTGAAGAAATGGATGTTGATCAGGCTTATCGTCAGCAGGAGTTTGAAAATTTTAATACTACCGATGATCACCTGATGCATATAG
>QQUB01000248.1 GCA_008501835.1 Bacteroidota bacterium | reverse complement strand
CCCGTTCCTGTAATTCAGCAGCCGCCTTTTTAGTAAAAGTAGTAGCGATGATCCCGCTGGCGGATAAACCATGTCCCAGAAGTCCCACGAGTTCCCTGGTAAGTCTGTAAGTCTTACCACTGCCTGCGCCCGCTGAAATGATTTTGAGGTTCATGGTTAGAATTTATTTTTCCACATCATGCTTTCTACAGGTTTGATAGTACGTGTATTGTACTTAGCACCTACCTTTTTGTTGTAATAATTTTTAATATCTCCCTCCACCATAAAATAGATCAATTGACCGATGGGCATACCAGCATAAACACGCACAGGATGGGTACAGGAAATTTCAAGGGTCCATGTATTACAAAATCCTACATCCCCTTTACCGGCAGTTGCATGAATATCTATGCCAAGGCGTCCAACACTTGATTTACCTTCGAGGAACGGCACGGAGTTATGGGTTTCTGTATATTCTTCCGTCACACCGAGATACAATGTATTGGGGTGTAGCACAAATCCCTCCTCGGGAATATCAAAATGTACAATTTCGTTATGCTTTTTAGCATCCAGGATGTGGTCCTTGTAAAAGGCCAGTGATTTCCCAAGGTGAACATCATAGGAATTAGTACCGAGATTGGAAATATCAAAAGGCTCAATGACGATCTCCCCTTTTTCGATTCCTTCAAGGATCTTTACATCACTTAAAATCATCTTTGTTCTGGTTGTTTTTGTTGTCAAAAAAAGTGTTGTACCGGAATTCTTTGATGGTAATTCAAAATTGTTTACCGGTTTGGATAAATTATTGAAAAAATCAACTCATTATTGTCCCGCCAAAGATAACATTTGATTCTAAAACAATACCATTTAAATTATTACCGTTTAAAGTCCGATTGGTATTGGGAGAGATTTACTCCGGTTATTACAAATGAATAATATTTATCTAAAAATGAAACCTGTTTTCCTGATTATATTTTCGGTATTGATTTTGGGTCTCCATGCTCAGCCTGCTACAACGCTGAGTGAAGAAAATTATGAAAAGATCCATACTTACGAGGATACCATAGCATTGATGGGATATGCTATTGTCAATGACTCCCTGCAAACGAACCGTTATGCAGCTTGTAAAAAATTGATCCTCACCCTGAAGCAGGCTTTAAAAATGGAAAATTCCTTCCAATACCCCTTTGACCGCGTTAAAACTGTTTCCATTCAATATCCACAGGATAGCAGTTTCCGTATCTTCACCTGGCAACTATATGCAGATGAAAATACCTACAGATATTTTGGAGCCATCCAGATGAATACTCCTGAACTGACCTTATTCCCGCTGATAGACCGTAGTGGTGAAATTGAAAATGCCAATATTGAATCTTTTGAACTCACTCCTGATAAATGGTATGGTGCATTGTATTACAGAATCATTGAAACCGAATCTGAAGCAGGCAAATACTATCTTTTGTTTGGCTTTGACGGATACAAGTTTTTCCATAAACGAAAGTTAATTGACGTATTGACCTTTCAGGAAGGAAAACCGGTATTTGGCGCTCCTGTTTTCAAATTTGAAAATGATCAATCAGGTGCCAAAACTCAAAATAGGTTCATGGTTCAGTATTCACCTGAATCCAGTGTCACGGTCAATTACGATGAAATCAGGGAGTTGATCCTTTACGATCACCTCATGACAGTTACTGGTCAATATGGCGAAGGTCCAACGAAAATCCCTGATGGGACTTATCATGGATTCCAGCTCAAAGATGGTTACTGGGTACACATTGATAAGGTATTCCATGAGGTTTTGGAGGAAGCCCCGGTTACAAAACCAGTCCTTGACATAAAAGAAGGAGAAAAGAAGAAAGATATTTTTGGCAGGGATAAAAATCGGTAATTGAGTTAGCTGGACTTTTGCCATTTTCACTCAAAATCATTTTTATCATTTCCGTACTCGCCGAATGAATTTGGTGACTACGGTTTTTTCAGTAGTGTCCAACTAAGTTTTATAACAATCACTTACTCTTTGTCTATTATCCATTTCTCAACTTCACGCCAGGCATAATTTTCATCTTTCCAGCCAATCAGTTTTACCTGACGATCCCCCTTGTAATGAGTAAACCATTCTTCGATGATCCTTTTGGCCGCATCGTATTCGATTAAAAATACCTGGAAGCTTCTTGCATCTATGACGCTCTGGAGGGTATCCAGTGGTACTGCGATGATCTTTGTATCCAGTTCTTCATTATCTTCCAGTAATAGGGCTCCAATTGGAATGACTTCTGCGACACTTCCTGTTTCAAGAGTTTCGGCAATGAGTAAAATGTCCAAAGCATCTCCATCCCCACCTCTTTCTTCATCCATTAATGTAGAGGGAATGAAACCGTAGTTTCCCGGATAAGGCAAAAAATTAACCACACGCTTTTCACCATTGACCTCTTCGACCTCAAATGCCTTGTCCTCATAATCATATTCGTATTTATGATTGGTGCCGGCAGGGATTTCAACAACCATGTTTATGGCACCATTTTCAGATATGGCAGGTATCTTTTTATAGTTTTTCCTAACCTGAACTGTCCCATCCTCGGAACAGCCAAAAAAAGAAACCGAAAGTAATATTACGAATAACAGGGTCAGTTTTCTCATATACAGTTTATTTGAATTCCGGGCAAGCCCTTTTTTCTAAATTGGAATGATCGGGTATTAACTTCCTTGCTCAACCTCAAGTCCAAATTCTTTACCTTTCTTGAGCATGTAATCAAATGCTGCCTGGTAATCATTGTCAATCACTCCATCTAAAATCGCTTCCCGAATGGCATTTTTTATATCTCCAACCTGCCTTGAAGGGCTGATGCCAAAAGTCTCCATGATGATTTCCCCGGAAATGGGAGGTTGCCAGTTTCGAATATGATCTTTTTCTTCAACCTCTATCAACCGCTGTTTTACCAGTTCGTAGTTATTCAGGTATCTTTTGACTTTCTGAGCATTTTTTGACGTAATATCTGCCTGGCATAATAACATGAGGTCGTCAATATCATCTCCGGCATCAAACAACAGCCTCCGAATTGCGGAATCTGTGATATTCTCTTTGGTAAGACTAATGGGCCTGAGGTGTAGTCGAACAAGTTTCTGGACGTATTTCATTTTGTGATCCAGCGGCAGGCACAATTTCTTAAAAACCCTGGGTACCATTGCTGCCCCCAAAGCCTCATGCCCATGAAATGTCCACCCAATTTTAGGTTGGAATCTCTTGGTAGCCGGTTTGGCAATATCATGCATGATGGCAGACCAGCGGAGCCAGAGATTGTCGGTATTTTTACTTAAGTTTTCCAGAACCTCAAGGGTATGATAAAAATTATCCTTGTGTCCGATCCCGTTTTTCACTTCGACACCCTGAAGCCCGGCCATTTCCGGAAAGATCAATTTTAACAAACCCGTATCATAAAGAATTTTAAACCCTTTGGATGGTTGATCTGAAAGAATAATCTTGTTGAGCTCGGTAATTATCCTTTCTCTTGAGACAATATTGATGCGATTTCTAAAAAGGGAAATTGCCTTTAATGTTTCAGGCTCTATTTCAAAATCAAGTTGCGTCGAAAACCGAACGGCACGCATCATTCTAAGCGGATCATCAGAAAAAGTTCTTCCCGGCTCCAGTGGCGTTTTTATTATCTTCTCTTCGAGATGTTTCAGACCACCAAAGGAGTCGACAATGCTTCCAAAATCTTCTGCATTAAGGCTCACTGCCAAAGCATTAATTGTAAAATCTCGCCGGTTTTGATCGTCTTCGAGGGATCCTTCTTCTACAGCGGGTTTTCTGGAATCATGCCGGTAAGATTCTTTTCTCGCCCCTACAAATTCGATCTCAATTCCTCTGTAACGCAACATTGCCGTACCAAATCTCTGGTATACCGTAACCCTTGGAACCGGCCTCAAACAGGTCGCTACGGCCTGAGCCAACCTTATCCCGTTACCTACACACACAATATCCAGATCCTTTGTCTGTCTCCCCAGAAGCCTGTCTCTGACGTATCCACCAACCACATAGGCAGGATATCCCAATTCACGGGCATTTTCACTAACCAGGTCAAAAATTTTCTTCTCGTCGTTTTTTATCTCAAAAATCACGTAAAAATATTTGGTACATGTATAGGGTGTCTATTTCAGTCCACAGTTTTCAGTCCGCAGCCTGCATTCATCAAAGATATGCATGCGAATTATTGCGCAACGGGGTTTCTAAATTCCCAATTCGCATATGCTTCTCCAATCTTGTCCAATGTATCAAACAAAAACTGCTCTTCCTCCGAAGTCACCAGTGCTTGTCTGAAATGTTTAATATTAGGTAAAGAACGAAAATAATTGGTATAATGCCGCCTCATTTCCAAAACGCCTAATTTTAATCCCTTCCATTCAATGGAGTGTTTCAAATGCCGTTTGGCTGTATCTACTCTTTCTTCAATAGTGGGTGGAGCCATTATCTCTCCGGTTTCAAAGAAATGTTTGATTTCTCTAAAGATCCAGGGGTAACCAATGCTGGCTCTGCCTATCATAATGCCATCCACACCAAAACGGTTCCTGTATTCCAAGGCTTTTTGCGGGCTATTGATATCTCCATTACCAAAAACAGGAATTTGAATTCTCGGATTTTCCTTTACTTTGGCAATAAGTGACCAGTCAGCCTCTCCTTTATACATCTGCTTTCTGGTACGGCCATGAATACTGATGGCTTTAATACCTACATCCTGCAGGCGTTCCGCAACTTCCTCAATATATTTGGAATTATCGTCCCAACCCAACCTTGTTTTGACCGTAACAGGCAAATTTGTGGATTTCACAATGGCATCCGTAAGCTCTACCATACGATCAATATCCTGCAAGATGCCTGCGCCGGCCATCTTATTAACTACTTTCTTAACAGGGCATCCGTAATTGATATCCAACACTTCTGGCTGGGCCTCCTCAACAATTTCTGCTGCCCGTTGCATAGAATCAATATTTGCTCCGAAAATCTGGATACCGATTGGTCGTTCCTGTGGATAGATATCGAGTTTTTGAACACTCTTATCTGCATCTCTGATAAGTCCTTCAACACTGATAAATTCGGTGTACATCATATCACAACCCTGCTCTTTGCACAGCGCCCTAAAGGGAGGATCGCTTACGTCCTCCATGGGTGCCAGTAAGAGCGGAAATTCTCCTAATTCTACTTTTCCGATTTTAACCATTGTGCAAAGATAACCGCCGGGGTAAATTTTAACAATGGATTGAAGTTGTTTTTTTGTCGCTTTGGTTATTTTCGCGCTTCAAACGTAAAAGAATGAAAAAGATCCAATTCGCATTTATCCTAGGCTCAATAATAATTTCTTCCTGTTCACAATGGTCCGGGATGGACCTTGTCGGCACCTGGGAGGCAACCAATATTTTAGAAGAAGATCAACCTCTGGAAGTTGATTACCCCTCTGTCAGGCTGGACCTCAAAGAGGATGGAACTTATGAATATACCGGTACCCTTAATTACAGGGAAGCAGGAAAGTGGTCCACCAAATCCAATTACCTTTACACGAGAGACACACTCAAACCGGATGGAGAACAGAAGGTCGTTTTTATCAGGTCCTATTCCCCTGATTCTTTAGAAATTCAAATGGTGGAAGCAGAAAAAACGAGGATTTTGAAAATGGTGAAAAAATAATTTCAACACTCGATCATTAAATCAGGGAGTCATTACCTACGATTTTCATTTGCATAAGTATAGCGATCTGTTGGGCACGTTCCATAGCTAAAGTAGCTTTTTCACCCTCAAATAATTCCATTACACTTTCATTAAAAAAGTCCAGCCACTTTTTGAAGTGTATCTCTTTCAAAGGAAACCAGGCATTTAATTCCATATGTTTCGCCATGGCGTTATTCTTGTAGGCCCCGGTAAAAAACAAAATGTTATCCCAAAAATCCACCAGGATATCAAAATGATCCTCGAGACCTTTTGCTACTACTTTCTCAAAAATCGGTGCCATATCATCATCTGATAACAACTTATCATAGAATTGTCTCATAAGCTGATCAATATCATTTCTGTTCTGAATATCCTTTTTTTCCATAAGAGATAAATTTGGATCAAATGTATTGTTATTTTTCCCATTCTCTCCTACCCCGATTCAAATTTTGAATTGTTTAATCCAAAGGTGTTTTCGAATAAAAGCTGAAAATAAAAATAACCTTTCCTTATTCGATATTTGTGAATGGTCTTTTTTAACCGCAAAGGTCGCAAGGCGATGCTCAAGGTTCGCAATGTGATTACCACAGGCTCATGATGGTTTTTTCCCAGGAATTCTTTTGAGTTCAATAATTGGCAGTTTACTTTTTTAGATTTAAATAAAAAGAAATTTTTAACTGAGTAAAATTTATTTATAAAATAAAACAAATGTTTAAATTTTAAACTTTTTGTTTCATATCTTTGTCAAATGCAACCACTGGCAGAACGAATGCGGCCCAAATCATTGGATGATTATGTTGGTCAGGAACACCTGGTCGGACAAGGGGCCGTATTGCGGCAAGCTATTGAATCCGGAAAAATTCCATCTTTTATTCTTTGGGGACCACCCGGAGTTGGAAAAACCACCCTGGCCAAAATTGTAGCCAATACACTCGAACGACCTTTTCACAGCCTTAGTGCTATAAATTCTGGGGTAAAGGACGTAAGGGACGTCATCAACAGGGCAAAGGGCCAGCGATTCTTTGATGCCCCCAACCCTATCCTATTCATCGACGAGATACACCGTTTCAGCAAATCCCAGCAAGATTCACTGCTTGGCGCTGTTGAACAGGGTGTAGTAACTCTGATTGGGGCCACCACTGAAAACCCGTCCTTTGAGGTTATTTCTGCTTTATTGTCCCGTTCCCAGGTCTATGTGCTCAAACATTTGGAAAAGGACCAACTGAAATCCCTGGTAGATAGAGCTTTGGTTGAAGATGAATTTTTGAAACAAAAAAACATTGCTATCAAAGAGTATGATGCATTGTTTCAATTCTCCGGAGGGGATGTTCGAAAACTGTATAATGTTCTCGAACTCGTCACTAATTATGCCAAATCAGACGAGGACTTCGAAGTGACCAACGAAGGGGTAACAGAAAAAATCCAGCAAAATATTACCCTCTATGATAAAGGTGGAGAACAGCATTATGACATTGCTTCCGCTTATATCAAATCCATAAGAGGCAGTGATCCCAATGCTGCAGTTTACTGGCTGGCCAGGATGATCGAAGGTGGGGAAGATTTGAAATTTATTGCCCGCCGCCTGGTCATCGCTGCATCAGAAGATATTGGGTTGGCCAACCCCAATGCCTTGTTAATGGCCAAAACTGCTTTTGAAGCGGTTAATATGATAGGTTACCCCGAATCAAGGATCATTTTGTCACAGGCCACTGTTTATCTGGCAACTTCTCCCAAGAGCAACTCTGCTTACAAAGCCATCAATGAAGCCCAGGCTCTCGTTCAAAAAACCGGGAACCTGCCTGTTCCGCTCCATTTGAGAAATTCTCCTACCAAGCTAATGAAAGAGCTTGATTATGGGAAAAATTATAAATATGCTCACGACCATTCCAATAATTTCATAGAGCAGGAATTCCTTCCTGAATTGATCAGTGGTCAAAAACTTTTTGACCCTCAAAGCAATCCTCCCGAAGAAAAAATCCGCCAGCGTTTGAAACAATTCTGGAAAGGGAAATACAAATATTGAACTAATCTTTGTATCCATACTTTCCTAATATTAAATAAGGCCATAGCAGCAATGGTCTTGTTCCTGAAATTTCTTTTTTATATTTACAAGGACTTAACACTCTATTATTTCATTTTTAATTTTCACGCAATGAGTTTAAAAAATTTACACACTCTGCTTGTCGTGCTTTTTGTCATGGCAAGCACAACTCACTCGTTTGCACAAGTTACTACATCCTCTATTACGGGGATTGTTACCGATGATTCCGGAGAAGTGTTGATTGGCGCCACTGTTGTAGCCACTCACACACCTTCCGGAACAGTTTATGGAACAACGACTCGTGATGACGGACGTTTTACATTGCCTAACTTACGTGTTGGCGGACCTTACACGGTTGAGGCGAGTTACGTTGGATTTGAAAATCAGAAATTTGAAGAAATTCAATTACAACTGGCACAAAAGCTGAACATTGAGTTTGTGCTGAAATCTACCGCTGTTGAGCTGGGTGGTGTGGTGATCACCGGAAAACTGGACCCTATCCTCAATAGTGAAAGGACAGGTGCAGAAACCAATATTGATCGCCAAACCATTGAAAGGTTACCTACCATCTCCAGGGCCGCAAGAGATTATTACCGACTTACTCCCTCCGCAGACGGAAACTCCTTTGGAGGCCGAAACAACAAAATGAACAATTTCACCTTGGACGGTTCCATCTTTAACAACCCATTTGGTCTGGATGCAGCAACACCGGGTAGCCAGTCTGACGCTCAACCGGTATCTCTGGATGCCATCGAGCAGGTTCAGGTAAACATCGCACCTTATGATGTTACACAAGCTGGATTTACCGGGGCAGCAGTAAATGCAGTTACCAAATCAGGGACCAATGAATTCACTGGAACTGTTTTTGGATTCTTCCGTAATGACGGTATGACCGGAAGTAAAATTTCCGGTGAAGATATCTTTGTTCCGAACCTTCAACACTTCCAGACAGGATTTGC
>QQUB01000757.1 GCA_008501835.1 Bacteroidota bacterium | reverse complement strand
ACGGATGATTTGTAAGAAGATGTGTATGATGATGTCAGACCGGATGATTGTGAGGAAGACTGTGATGATGACGGTATTCCGGATGATTGTGAGGAAGACTGTGATGACGATGGAACACCTGATGATTGTGAGGAAGATTGTGATGATGATGGTACGCCGGATGATTGTGAGGAAGACTGTGATGACGACGGTACGCCGGACGATTGTGAAGAAGACTGTGATGACGATGGTACGCCAGACGATTGTGAAGAAGATTGTGATGATGATGGTACACCGGACGATTGCGAGGAAGATTGCGATGATGATGGCACACCGGACGATTGCGAGGAAGATTGCGATGATGATGGCACACCGGACGATTGTGAAGAAGATTGTGATGACGACGGTATTCCTGATGATTGTGAGGAAGACTGTGATGACGATGGCATTCCTGATGATTGTGAGGAAGATTGTGACGATGATGGTACACCGGATGATTGTGAGGAAGATTGCGATGACGACGGTACGCCGGATGATTGCGAGGAAGATTGTGATGATGATGGAATTCCGGATGATTGTGAGGAAGATTGTGATGACGATGGAACACCTGATGATTGTGAGGAAGATTGTGATGACGATGGAACACCTGACGATTGCGAGGAAGACTGTGATGATGACGGTATTCCGGATGATTGTGAGGAAGACTGTGATGATGATGGTATTCCTGATGATTGTGAAGAGGATTGCGATGACGATGGAACGCCAGACGATTGTGAGGAAGACTGTGATGATGACGGTACGCCGGATGATTGCGAGGAAGATTGTGATGACGATGGAACACCTGACGATTGCGAGGAAGACTGTGATGATGATGGTATTCCTGATGATTGTGAGGAAGACTGTGATGACGATGGAACACCTGACGATTGCGAGGAAGATTGTGACGATGACGGTATTCCGGATGATTGTGAAGAAGATTGTGACGATGACGGTATTCCGGATGATTGTGAGGAAGACTGTGATGACGATGGCATTCCTGATGATTGTGAAGAGGATTGCGATGACGATGGTACTCCAGATGACTGCGAAGAAGATTGTGATGATGATGGTACGCCGGATGACTGCGAAGAAGATTGCGATGATGATGGCATTCCTGATGATTGTGAGGAAGACTGTGATGATGATGGTACGCCGGATGATTGTGAACCGGACTGCGATGAGGATGGAATTCCGGATGATTGCGAACCAGATTCTGATGGTGATGGAATACCGGATGATTGCGATTCCGTAGAGGTATGTACTTTCACTCAGGGGTTCTGGGGTAATGCAGGAGGACAATTCAATGGTCAAACCACAACAGAGATTTTGGAAGACATTCTTTCAAACGGCCCTCTGGTCGTGGGTGTACAGGGAGTCAATTCCCTTTCCATTTCTCTGGATAACCTTGATTGTATCTACACCTTGTTACCGGGTGGAGGTACACCGCAGGCACTTCCGCAAAACACAGGAGACGTAGTTGCAAATGCACCTGATTGTAATGTTGATCCGATTCCGGTCAAAAGCAATGGAACCTTGGATAACAATCTTTTATCCCAAACCATAGCTTTGGCGCTAAACATCAGGTACGATGCAGATTTGCCGGATTTGAGTGTTTCCAACTCATGCGTGGAATTCCCAGCGGAAGTAACTGCCAATCTTCCTGCTGAAGCAACGATAAGCGACTTATTATCGTTGGCAAACCAGGCATTAGCAGGATTAGTCACCATAAATTACGCTGATTTGAATGATGCTATCACTTCTATCAATGAGTATTTTGACGAGTGTAGTGATTCCTGCGTATTTGGAAATTCTAACGACAATCAAAATGAAGCTAATAGCGGAGAGAACAATACGTTCAAGATCTTCCCTAACCCAACAAGCCGGGTAATAAATATTGATTTGAATCAATTTCAAGGGAAAGCCGCCACTATCTTTGTTTTGACCCCGAACGGGCAATCCATAATTCAAAAGGATTATGTGGAATTACCGAAACATGTCATTCAAATTGATATGAACAAATATCCGAATGGCATCTACTTCCTGAAGATTAAATTCCCTGATAAAAAAGAAATCTTTACCAGGAAATTCATCTTTAACAAGTAATTTGAAATCGACTTATTAGTCGTAGAATCCCGGATTTGATTTTGTCAAAATCCGGGATTTTTTTTGCCTGCATTGTCCTTACTTTAAATAAAATACTGCAACTACATTGGAATGCCGGACACTTCAAATTCTCCTGCATCTTTCTATTGTTCTTATTCAGTACCCCATTGCTTCTTTCCCAAAATTTCCGTAAATTGAAAATTGTAAAAGTTCCCTTTCAAATCGTCCTGATATTTTGTTGTTTTAAGGTTTCCAAAGACCTCAATTGAATTACATCCCACCTTTAATTGACTCGCACCTCTCGCAGGAACTCCCAAGGCAGAACACTACATTTCCACGTGTTTTTTAATTCACTTTTAGGCAGGAGCGATCCTGTAAAAAATAATTAAGGACATGGGTAGAGGCATCATTTCTTCGTACGTTTTTTTCATACTCTTCCCCTGGTTTTGGATATTGAGTTCGGAGCCTCTTGTTCCCTATGATAAAATATCACCGGAAGAAAATCTCATTTTTGACAATGCCGTTCTGGAGGATTGCCCGACTGCGGTTATTCCTATCTTCACGGATGAAATAGTATGTAACGGATCTCAGGTTAATGTTCCTCCGGATGAAGTAATTCTGGAAAATGTAGACATCCCTGAAAATGCCGTGGTCGTTTGGGATGCAGATGTTACCGCACCTGTTTTTAATCCGGGGGCATCCTGTGATATCATAATCGTTGAATTCCATTATTCCATCCATTGCACAACGGACCCTGTCGTGATTTTTGAAGGGGGTATTCATACGGTGGAGGTCTGGCCCGAAATCCAACCTCCCATCGTAACGGTTGACGAATTTTGCAATTATGGAATCATCACTTTTTGTCCCACGGACATCGTCGACCCTCCCATAGTGGATCCAGGTGTTCCTGTCCAGGAATTTACGGTATTCAATGCCTTTGGGTGCGCAGAAGTCTTTATGGTGGATATTCCTAGCTGCTTCCCACCAATAGAAGTGGGCGAAATTGGCATTATTCCCGTCTGCCACGAATACCTCGTCACATTTGACATCTTCGGAGGCACGGGCAATTACGTTGTCAACGGAGTGGCTTTACCTCCCGGACAAATGAATTATATCAGTAATCCACTCTTTTGTGAAACGCCCTACTTCTTCGATGTTACAGATGACATCATGTCGAGCAGTGTAGTGGTGTCCGGCGACGGACCGATTTGTCCTCCTCCACTGGAAGTTTCCCCTCCTACTATCGAGATAATCGGTAATCAATACCAAATTACTTTTCTCATTTTTGGCGGAACCGGAGAATACATTGTGAACGGTATGCCCATCACCGGAGATGTTTTTGTCAGTGATTTGATCGATTGCGGTTTACCCTATGAATTCCTGGTTTATGATAATTGTTCAGAAATCCCTGTTTCCGGTGGTCCGGTGCAATGTTATGATCCTATTGAGATCACCAACCTGACCGTTGAACAGGTTTGTGATGAGTATATCGTCAATTTTGATATTTCCGGCGGAACCGGCAGTTATGTGGTGAATGGCGTTGACCTGCCTCCGGGGCAAACGAATTATACAAGCCCCACCCTGATATGTGAAGATCCCTATAATTTTGATGTGACCGACGATGTCATTTCTGACAATGTTGTGGTCCAGGATGATGGCCCGGACTGTTTCCCTCCTGTAGAGGTAACGGCTCCGGTTTATAATATTACTGGAGGGCATTATGAGGTAACCATCACCATCAGTGGTGGCTCCGGAAATTATTTTGTGGATGGAGTTCCTCTGGCTGGTAATATTTTTGTAAGCGAACCCATTGAATGCGGCCAACCTTTTATTTATGAAATTACTGATGAATGCGAAGAAACGGTCACAGTTGAAGATGTGTTTATTTGTTATGATCCAATCTCTGTGATCAATCTTACCATTGACCAGATTTGTAACGAATACCAGGTGTCTTTCGAAATTGTAGGCGGTACCGGGAATTAT
Source organism: Bacteroidota bacterium (assembly GCA_008501835.1). GTDB lineage: Bacteria > Bacteroidota > Bacteroidia > Chitinophagales > Saprospiraceae > BCD1. Next base: position 4,604 of record QQUB01000757.1, on the reverse strand, counting down.
GTAATCAACGGAACACCTCTTCCTCCCGGACAATCAACTGTTACGAGCCAGCTAATTCCTTGTGGCCTGGGATATTCTGCACAGATCACCGATGATCAGAATACTAGTGTTTATGATCTGATTGGTGAAGGTCCGGACTGTCTGCCGCCCCTCGAAGTGACGGATCCTTTAATTTTAACCGGAGGAAATACATATCAGGTGCTCTTTCAGGTTGCAGGTGGCACTGGAAACTATACCGTAGACGGCACCCCAATAAGTGAAACCTCTTTTATCAGCGATCACATAACCTGTGGCGAACCCTTCTCTTTTGTAGTTTCAGACGGTTGTGAGGAACTGACAGTTTCAGGAGGTCCGGTCTATTGCGTAGATCCTATTTCTGTTACCAACCTTCAAATCCTGCAAACGTGTAATGAATATATTGTCTCCTTTACCATTATCGGAGGTACAGGCAACTATGTTGTTAATGGCTCCGCCTTACCTCCTGGGATATCCAATGTCGTTAGTCAGCCATTACCTTGTGGTACCAACTTCTTTGCAGAAATTACGGACGATCTGATGACCAGCACCTACGAACTCAATGGCACAGGTCCGGATTGTCTGCCTCCATTGGAAGTTCTGTCTCCGCAAACACTTGTAGTAGGTGCTCAGTACCAAGTTATTTTTGAAATTGTAGGTGGAACCGGAAACTATACCGTGGACGGAGTCGCTATTCCAGGTAATTCATTTGCAAGTCATCTCATAGAATGCGGCCTACCATTTTCATTTATCGTAACTGATGGTTGTGAAGAGTTTATAGTTTCAGGAGATCCTCCTGACTGTTTTGAACCAATAAGTATTGCCAATATAGAAGTCGTTCCAACCTGTAATTTTTATAACGTCTTTTTCACTGTCAGCGGAGGTTCCGGAAATTATGTAGTCAATGGAACCGCTCTTCCTCCCGGACAATCCAATGTAGTCAGTCTACCACTGGATTGCGGAACTGAATTCAATATTGAAGTAACAGATGATATTCAATCTGATCTCACTGTGGTTAGTGGTCCTGGATCTGACTGTCTGCCTCCTTTAATAGTCTCAGAACCTATTATCAATATTTCGAATCTTCAATACGAAGTGACTGTAACGATAAGTGGAGGAACCGGAAATTATACCGTTGACGGAATTTCACTACCCGGAAACGTATTTGTAAGTAGCCCTATGCCTTGTGGCACCTCCTACTCCTTTGAATTGACGGATGACTGTGTAACAGTGCCCATTTCCGGGCCATCAGTAGAATGTTATGACCCGATCACAGCATCCGGAATAGAAACGGGTTTGATTTGCGATCAGTACACGGCCCAATTTACGGCCAGTGGTGGAACAGGGAATTACCTGGTTGATGGTTTGCCGATTGAGGGTAATGTTTACATCAGCGAATTTATGGGTTGTGGAGAACCATTTGGTTTTGAATTAAGTGATGATTTACAAACAGGTCTGGTTATCATCGAAGGACCCGGATCGGATTGTCTTGATCCATTAGAAACCTCTGAAGTATTAACAGGAGTTATTGGAGATCAATATACAGCACAATTTACTCCAACTGGAGGTACAGGCAATTATGCTGTTGATGGAATACCATTGGAGGGTGGGACCTATGTGAGTGAACCGTTTCTATGCGGCGAAGGCTTTAGCCTTGAACTGACCGATGGCTGCGAAACACTTACTGTTTTCGGTGGACCGATTGAATGTTATGATCCAATAATAGCATCTGAGGTGGCCATTGGAACTTTTTGCGATCAATACACTGCTCAATTTACTTTAAGTGGTGGTACCGGAGAATATATTGTGGACGGAATCCCATTGGAAGGCTCGTTTTTTGTCAGTGACTCGATACCTTGCGGTAATCCTTTCTCCTATGTTGCCACCGATAATCTGCAGACGGACCAGGTCACTATTGTCGGTGACGGTTCTGTATGTCCTGACCCATTAGAAACCTCTGAGGTATTAACCGGAATAATCGGCAACAATTACACAGCACAATTTACACCAAGCGGTGGTTCAGGTAATTATTCCGTGGATGGCATACCTCTAGACGGCCCGTTTTTCGTCAGTGATACTATTCCATGTGGAAACCCCTTCAATTTTGAACTATCTGATGGCTGCGAAACACTTCCTGTTTTCGGTGGACCGATTGAATGTTATGATCCAATTATTGCATCCGAAATAGCTATTGGAACTCTTTGCGATCAATATACTGCTCAATTTACTTTAAGCGGCGGAACAGGCAATTACACCGTGAACGGAATCCCATTGGAAGGTCCGTTTTTTGTCAGTGATACCATTCCTTGCGCTAATCCTTTCAATTTTGTGGCATCGGATAATCTGCAGACAGGCCAGGTCACAATTGCCGGTGATGGCCCTGCATGTCCTGATCCATTAGAACACTCAGAAGTATTAACCGGAGTAATCGGCAACAATTACACAGCACAATTTACACCAAGCGGTGGTTCAGGTAATTATTCTGTAGACGGAATACCTCTTGATGGTCCGTTTTTCGTCAGTGATACTATTCCTTGCGGAAATCCTTTCAATTTTGAACTATCCGATGGTTGTGAAATAATTCCTGTGTTTGGCGGGCCAATCGACTGTTATGATCCATTGACGGTATCTGAAATTATGATCGGCTCTGTTTGCAGCCAATATACAGCACAATTTACAATGAGCGGTGGTTCAGGCAACTACCTCGTTGATGGTTTACCAGTAGAAGGTAATTCATTCATCAGCCCGCTCTTAAGTTGTGGTGAGCCATTTAGCTTTGATGTTACTGATGATCAGCAAAGCAATCCTGTTACGGTGACCGGAGAAGGACCTGATTGTCCTGATCCGCTGGCGGTTTCAGAAGTCGCGACAGGTATAATTGGCAACCAATATACTGCGCAATTCACTCCGAGTGGCGGCACCGGTGATTATGCGGTGGATGGTATTCCATTGGATGAAATTGTGTTTATCAGTCCGCCAATTCCTTGCGGCGATCCTTATTTCTTCACGGTTACCGATGACTGCGAAGAACAATTAACCGTAGCCGGAGATCCACCTTGTCTGGCTTGTCCTACAGCTGTTGGCGACTTTACTGAAATGAGTTATCACTGTGATGGTGAAGCTCCGGTATTCCCAACAGAAGAGGCTATCCTGGCTACCCTGGATATTCCATCCGGTGAAGTTTTTGATTATCCTGAAGCTCAACCACTTTACTACACCGGTGATGGTTGTACTCCGCAAGTATTCGAATTTGAATTCAAGGTTCGCTGCATCCTGGATCCGACGATAATTCTGCCTGCCGGAACCATGACCGTCATGCTCTATCCGGAACCACAGCCTCCACAAATCATCCAGGTCGACAGTACGGAAACCGGATGTATTTACGAGGTAATTCCAAACTGTCCAAGTGACATTGTTGAACCATCTACCATTGATGAAGTACCTGCAGGGACTACCGGTCTGGTGCAGACATTCGAAGTGTCCAATGAAGGTTGCGCTACGGGCCTAATGGTCGATGTGTCAATTCCTGACTGTATAATCGACAAAGTGACCGATCCTCAGATTTCAGGAGATTTGTCTATGTTGCTGCACAACAATCCAATGTCTGTATATGAGGCTATTATCCTGATTGAAGTAGGTGAAAGAACAGAGGGAGCATTACAGATCTGGGATGTGAATGGTCGTCTTGTAAGAACGATAAGCCACCAGGTATTTACCCCGGGAAACTATACCTTCTACTGGGATGGCAATACGGACAAAGGGGATATCGCTCCTTCCGGTATTTATGCTGTTGAATTGCGTACGGATGTTGGCAGAAGAGTAGCGAAGTTGGTGAAGTTGAATTAAGGAAAGGCAATTGTACCCCGCTGGCGGGGTCGGTTTTAAGTTAGAAAGTGTAAACTTTTTGACTTAAAACCGGGTGTGGAAGCTCTCCCAGCAGGGAATCCACCCCCGGATCACGATGAGAAAAGTCACCTTTTCTCCATTGATCCGACCCCGCCAGCGAGGTACAATACAAGACAAATAAAAAATTGACAAAATGATAATAAGTGCTAAAACGATATTATATGGCTTGAGTCTTTTGGCCTTTTCGAATCTGACTTTTCTGAGTATTGGGATAACCGGATGTGATGGTGATCCTGCTAAAAAAAAGAATATGGAAGAAGACAACCTGGTGGTTTTGGTCAGTAATGAAAGTGCTGAGCGGGCTACAATTGATTTCCAGTTATTCATTGATGGAGCGTTGAAAGCGGAAGACCAATTGGAGAAAAAACTGAATCACAGGCTTGAATTCACTTTTCACCTCACTCCGGGAGATCATACCATCAAGATCATATCGAAAAAAGGCTTTGCTGAGCTGGAAAAAGAAATCAATGTCACAGATAAGCATTGGGTAGCCATGAGCTATTATTATTCAAGCGGACAAAAACGCGGTACGGTAGTAGATCCTGTTTTCACATTCAGGTTTGAAAACGAACCGATTTACTTCAGATAATAAATTTTTTAACCGGGAACGTTGAAATTTGAATGTTCCCTAAAAGGAGTTTTTATGAAATATCTAATTTCTTCCATCAGAATAAAGCATCTAC
>QQUB01000061.1 GCA_008501835.1 Bacteroidota bacterium | reverse complement strand
TGAAGACAAATTACAGCATTTTGTTCAGGGGCATTATCTGGTGCCTGCTAAGGATTTTACAGAAAAATTGAAGACCTATATCGAGGAGTTTATCGGTGAAGAAAAATACCCTGATGACTTTACGGTGTTATCTTGTCGATTTTTTAAGGCAAATTGAAGAAGTTTTGCAACAAAACCCGATTTTTTGGGGTTTATTAGTCAGTAAAGAATAGCAAAGACGTACCGCATTAAATATGAAGAATAAAAACATTGCCGCAATCATGGCCTTCTTTTTTGGCTCATTTGGAGTCCACAGATTCTATCTGGGACAAATAGGCATGGGTATTGGAATGATCTTCCTGTTCAGTGCCGGGTGGAGGCTTTTTGGCTGGCCAATTGCTGCAATTATCGGAGTTATTGATGCTATCGTGTTTTTGTCGATGGATGAAAAAGAATTTGACAAGAAGTACAATAAAAAATACTACAGAAAGAAGCAGAGAGACAGGGAATATGATCGGATGGAAAGGCGACGTGATCATTATCGCGAACGTAAGAAAAGAACCCGTAAAGAACGCCCTGATTTTGACAGACCAAGACAACAGACGAACAGAAGGAGAGAAACGAAACCGGCTGAGCTTACCCAACGACAAAAGATCGCCAAAGTAAGCCCTTTTAAAGCCAGTGGTATCAAAAAGTTCAAGGATTACGATTACGAAGGTGCTATCGAAGATTTCGAAAAGGTACTCGAAGTAAACCCCAGGGATATTGCTGTTCATTTCAATATTGCCTGTGCTTATTCCTTGATGGAGAATGCACAAAAGTCCCTGGAACATTTGGATAAAGCGGTGAGTTACGGGTTTTCAGATTTTGATCGCATTCGTACTCACGATGCGTTGGCTTATGTGCGGGTACAGGAAGCTTATGATAAATTTGAAGAGAACAAATTTCAGCTCGCCCCCAAACTACAGGCCCCAAAAGAGGATTTACTGAGTTCTAAAAAGGAAAAACAAGCTCCTCAGATCTCTGGTGACCTGCTGGAACAATTGAATAAACTTGGGGAGTTGAGAAAGAAAGGCCTGCTCACGGAAGATGAGTTTGCCGTACAGAAGAAAAAACTACTTGCAGAAAAATAAATGATCGCAAAAACGCTTATATCAAATATAATAGTCCCACTTAGAACATCTGACACAGGAGAGAATGCGCTCGAGATGATGAGTGATTTCCATGTCCGCCACCTTCCGGTAGTCAATGATAAAGAATTGTTGGGGCTGGTTTCCGAAGATGATGTTTTGGATAATGATGCCAACCAGGCTGTTGGGTCTTATTCCTTATCCCTTCCCAAAGCTAGTGTGAATAGCGAGTCGCACTTGTATGAGGTCATGAAACTCATGGCTGACTTTAACCTTACCGTCGTTCCGGTGATTGATCACGAGCAGAAATATCTCGGGTTAGTGAGTATGGAGGATGTGCTGCATCGTTTTGCAAAGACACTCCCTTTTAGTGAACCAGGAAGTATCATTGTACTGGAAATGAACAAGAGGGATTATGTATTGTCTGAAATAGCACGAATCGTAGAGCAGGAAAATGCGGTCCTTTTGAGTACATATGTGACTACTGCTCAGGATTCTTCACAGATCGAAGTTACCCTGAAGGTTAATAAACAACAGATCAATTCAATTCTGGCATCTTTCGAACGGTTTGAATACCATGTTAAGGCATCTTTCAATGAGATCGAATACATCGATACACTCAAAGAGCGTTACGAGTCTTTGATGAATTACCTCAACGTTTAAAAGCCTTCTTAAACTTTTTACTGGCATGGCTTCTGATCATGATGCCATGGCCAAAAACCGCTTTGTCAAAATCGAGATCAGCTACCTTGCTCAAGCTGGCTTTCGCCACAGCCATATCCTCATAAATGGTGCTTAATTCCAGACCGATAAAGTTGGCGCAGATGTCTCCTGCGATCAATAAACCCTCTTCCTGCAGCAGTAAAGCAATGTGCCCTTTACTATGACCAGGCGTGTGTACGACTTGCAGGCCACCTGCAATATCCAGAACGTCATTATCTGTAAGCCTTTGGTCTACCTGGGCCGGTTCCGTTTTCATTGGAGCACGTTTGATAAAGATGTGAAATACCAGCCAGTTGAGTAGTCCCGGCGATAGAACTTTCGGGTTACGTCCACCCGTACCGTTTTCTATAAGATCAGCATCCAACTCATGCGCAAGCAAAGGAATGTTAAGCCTTCGTTTGATCTCTGCAGCACTGCCCGCATGGTCCGGGTGCAGATGTGTAAGAATAATCCTCTTGATATCTTCAGGGTTTTTCCCTGCTTTGGAAATGGATTTGAAAATTCTGTCTGTGCTACCAGCGTAGCCAGTGTCAATGAGTGTCAGGCCGTTATCGTCAATAACAAAAGCGTTGACAGGACCAAGCGTTATCTGGTAAACGCTTTCAGATATTTTTCTCATAGTAAGGAGGTTGTGGGTGTTATCTTGTCAGAGAAGCGAGCGGTTTATTGAACAAATATTACAATTTAAATATTTAAACCTTATTAGAGGAAAAAATCCTGGATTATAATTATCTGTGAAGTAAACCTCGGAGGTTTTTTCTTAATCAAAGATTTTTCCTGCACTTAGTATTTAAACATAATCATCAGAATAATCGTACAGGATATGTTCTACCAGATCCAGCACAAAGTCATATTCGTACATGACGTCCTTGGAGGGGATCTTTTGGTTTTTGTAATAGACCAGGAGATAATCGGCATCTCCTTCAACATGCAGGCCTTTTTTCTGTGATATATCTTCCAGCATGCGGCTTCCTACCTGGCCTTCAAAGGTTATGCTGTCTTCGGTTTTTATTTCATATTTACCATGAAATTCCTTTTTCTCGGGAAATGGTTTTTCCTTGTCGATGAAAAATTCCTGGATCTGATTGAGAGCGCCTTTGGGTCTGATCTCAAATTTTTCAAAGGTGAATTCTTCACTTTTCACTTCAAATATGGTGGTGTGACGTTTTTTGAATTCACCGTAATAGGTGTAATCATAAATACGCATCCTGCCATGGAAGGATGGTTCATCTTTATGCAAAATACTCTTCAGCCTTTTTGATTTTTTCCCCTTAAAAATATCAAAACCTTTGAGGAAATAAGGTTGGTTAACGAACTTCTCCTTGGCTTTGAGGCCAAATTCGTATTGTCTTGCCAATTGGCTGAATTCAGATAAACGTTCAGGGCGCCTGAAATTGTCGATTAAATCGTCAATAAATGCTTCCATCAAAAAATCCCATTTTTAGACCAGGGCTTATTCCTTAATAGGCCTGTATTGTCACCAGGCCAAAATTTTATCGGGAATATAAACCATTCAGGAATCAAAAGCAAAAATATTCTATGTTCAAAAGCCTTTTGTTTACAGGCGCTGAGTGCAGGACAAAATCCGGAAATAATTATCCGGAAAGGAAACCTCAGAGGTTTTTCCGGGTTCAAAGTTCTGTCCTTAACCTAATTAAAGGCTATCTACAACATGTAAAGCCCGGTTAATTTCTTCAGTTGTATTGAAATAATGTGGAGAAAACCGAACGGTCCAATCCACCCCCTTCTTTTGGTAATCAATCAAGGCATAATTAATGCCGCTGACGGAATAAAAAATACCGGCCTCGTCCAGTTTGGTTTTTATCTCCTCCTGCTCAAGATCGCCTTTGCGGAAAGTTATGATGTTAGACCTTTGGCTTCCTTCGTCATAAGTTTTAATTCCAGGGATGGCCTGAAGACCATCCGTCAATTGCTTCAGTAAAGTTTGGTTGTAATCATACACATTTTGAACTCCCAGACCATTCAGGTATCTCACAGCTTCCTTCAGCCCCAAAAGAATTGCATAAGAATTTTCCCAGAGCTGAAACCTTTTGGCTTCCTTGTGTGGTCGATATGCTTCCGGAGCAATCCAATCTGCGCCGCCGGCATCCGCAAACAAAGGCATATATCCTTCCTCAAGCATCCGGTCGGATGCATAAAGGAAACCAGTACCTCTGGGACCCCTGAGAAACTTTCGGCCGGTCACACTCAAAAAATCACAACCGATCTCCTCGACATCCACAGGAATCTGCCCAACGGATTGGCAGGCATCCAGTAAATAGAGGACATCGTATTTTTTACAGAGCTTACCTACACTTACGGCATCCTGAATTTTTCCGGAATTTGTGGGAACGTGTGTAACGGCAATAAGCCTGGGCTGATGCTGTTGGATTTGTGCTTCAAAATGCTCAAGGTCCAAATCTCCGTTGTCAAGATTTTTTCCTCGTAAAATATTTATTCCGAAACGCTTTTTCAAGGATATAAAAGCAATGTAATTGGAAACGTAATCATCATCTGTGGTCAGGATGGTGTCTCCTGGATTAAATGCTATTGAAGAAATCGCTTTGGCATAGGCATCTGTGGCGTTATAGGCAAAGGCTACATTACGGGGGTGGCAGTTTAAAAGTTTTGCAACCTCATCATAAAACTCATTAATCATGGTTTCCTGCAGGTCCTGAACCATATATCCACCCAGCTGTTCTTCCTGCTCAAGGTAGCCTTTGATGGTTTCAACAACCACAGCCGGCATAAGGGACGCTCCTGCGCTATTAAAAAATATCTTATCATGACAGCCGGGAGTATCCCTGCGAATTTTCTTAATATTCATATTGTCGTTTATAAATTCTTAGGTTACGGGTTATGGGTTACGGGTTGCGGGTTACGGGTTACGATTTTCGAGTTACGGGTTAGATCATTGCAGCTAATTTTTAAGTATTTCAGCAGGTGATCATGAAATATAATGATCGTAATATTGGCAATATTTTTTAACCCGTAACTTGAAACCCGTAACCCGCAACTTGAGTTATTTAATAAATTCAGTCATCCAGTTGAACTGTCGCTCCATCAGGGGAAAATGCCGCTGGCTCCTGACGAGTTCAATATACAGAGAATCTTCTTTATGTACTGACCGCAATTGTATGGAATTACTATCGGGTATTTCATATTTCCATACAAATAGGGGAATGGTATCCATCCTGCTTTTTTTGAAAGTGATGGTTTGTTCCAATGTATCCGGTTCATACGCAAAGTAACCGCGATGATATCGCTGCCGGAACAAAGTGTCCGTACTGTTCACACTGCCCATGCCCCCCGGTTCAAAGATCATATCTTTCCAATGCAGACTGTCTTTCGCCAGTTGAGGAATGGTATCGTTATTTAACACAAAGGTATTTACATAATACATGCCAGGTTTAACAGGCGGTAATTCCTGAACGTTGTGGACTTGTTTGTAATAACCAAGGTAGTTATAAACAGGCATTATCAGGAAAAGGACCAGGAAGGCAACCTTGGCAACAATTCTGCCAATTCGATGCCATCGTTTTGTCAACTGAAGATCCCAGGAATGGTCTTTTCCGGTAGATTTGTTTAGCAGGAAAAAATTGAGCAGCCTGTTCCAGTTGGTTGCTGTCAGAAAAATGCACCCAATCAGCATTTGAAATGAAAAGATCTTCACGGGAATATCAAAACTCATATTCAAAATGAAGACATTCAAATAAACGCCAATTCCCGCCAATGCACCGATCAATACTGTTCTTCGGTTGAATAATAATACGGCAACCATTAGCTCGGTTATTCCTGAGAAAATCTGGTAAGTGGAAGAATAGCCAATAAACATCCAGGAAAAACGCATTGGATAAAAATCTCCCAGCGGTGTGGCCATCTGGCTTAAACTCGGGAATGGCATTTGCAGCGTTAAAACTTTTATGGAGCCATAAACTATAGAAATCAAAATAACATAATACCTGACGATATTTCTCAGCCAGTATTCAGCCTGGTTATAACTTGGTCGCTTTCTGTCGACCAGGCTCCAGATAACACAACCGATCAATGCCAGCACCAAAGTGGTGTAGAAATGTGCCCAGCCATAGGAAGTGTCTCCACTTCCCGCTACCGGAACCAGGACCTCCTTGATGTGAAAAATGTATTTATTGAAACCATTAACCACCCAGTTTTCCAGGTCCTGGAAATATTTTGTGACATAAGCGACACCGGGGATTTCATCAAACCACGTCCAAGGGGTAGTGAATAACAGGAAATAAACACATAAGAACCTGAAAATTACTTTTCTCCATAATGGCCAGGGAGTTGATATTACCTGATTCATAATCCGATTGTTTAGTTGAGTGTGAAAACCCTACTCCGCTCTTTTGTCTTCTTCTTTTCTGCTGAATTGCCGTATTTGGGTGAAGGAAGATTAGCTTCCGGGAATCAAATCCTTAATCTTCTTCAGATGTTTCATGGCATCTCCCACCGTTTGAATGTTTTCAACTGCAGGAGCTTCTGCCATAAACAATGCCGTGGTTTTCTGGTTTTCCCTGGCAAGGTGGTCGGCAGCGACCAATATGGACTTCTGGAGGTCATTCAAAGGGTCATTGAGATAGGTTGACTCCTTTACCCTTGGAACACGTGGTTTAGGGATCTTGGGCCATTTTCGCTTTTTCTTTGAAAAAATGTGACCAAAGGAATTAGATTTTTTATCCCTGTCTGTCAGTCCCTTCATTCTCCATTTTTCACACATGGTTTTGATGAAAGAGGAATGGTCAAATTGATCGTTGACGATGGTGTTTTTCTCGATGAATGAAGAGATCATTACCATGGGTACTCTGACGCCCAATCGGTCAAATTTGAATCCCTTGTCTCCAACCATATCCGGATGAGGCGGAACTGCCGACGGTGGAGTAACGTGATCAAAACAACCACCGTGTTCATCGTAAGTAATTATGAAAAGTGTTTTGTCGCGGTATTTTCGGCTTTTTCGGATACTGTTGTACACGTCATAGATCAATCGTTCTCCCAGAAGTACGGTACCCACCCTCGTTGGACCATCATCGATGGAAGGAGCTGCCGAAGAAGGGTGCTGATCATTATGCTGTCCTAAGAATTTTGGCTCCAGGAATGAGTACTGCGGCAATCTGCCTCGTCGGAGGTCACGTTTAAACCGGCATAATCTTTTTCCCGTATACCTTACATTTTCATCTTTGAATAAGCCGGTCACAAGTGATGTCAGTGAAAATATATCCTGGATGTAAACAGCGTGAGTAACGTTTTTACCTTTCATCCGTTGGAAAAGGTTGGGTTGCGACCACACCTTGTCGATCCAGTTTTTCATAGCTTCTCCTTTTTCCTTTAATCCGCACTCATCTGTCGGGTTAACCACTTCCCCTCCTGAAGTGCCTGCATGCCAGAAGGCTCTGTTGCACCAGGTCTGACTGGGTACAGAACAAAACCAATGGTCAAATACAGCAAAATCTTTTGCGAGAGTAGTCAGTACAGGGATCTGTTCCGGCCGGAAACACTGCATGATCACATTATAGAGGTCGTAACCCGGATTAGTGTAATCGACTGTATGTTTATTAAAGATTTTGCCTTCTTTTACTTTGCCCAGTGCATCGAGGGTGTTGATGTAATCGTTGACGAAACCTTTCATCAGTTTGTCACCGGTTGGTTTTGGATTAGGAATGTTGTAGGGAGGCTTCATCTTACAGGCTTCTACGCCGATGTTGCCATTACCTTCGGGATCATCTCCCTGAACTTCTTCGTGATTATCTACGTGATTGTAGATCTGCGTATTGACATGTTGGTAGACCTCCCCGGGGTCAGGGTAAGGCTGGTGATAATCCTGAGCTTCCCGAGGTTCGACGAATTTATGTTTATCAAAATCTTTGGCTCGCTTCGGCACAGGCATTTTTATGGTCTTACCTTGCAGCCCTTCAAATTTACATCCTTTAGGCACTCCTTTTTTATCATCGTATAAATAACCAAGCAGGTTATCAAAAGATCGGTTTTCCAGCATCAGGACGACGACGTGTTCAAAGGTGTCCAGACCGGATTGGTTGGTTCCGTTTTGTTCTTTCATATTGTTCGATTTTAATAACAAAAACCACCTTCATCGCAGAGAAAATGAGGGGATGTTACAAAATTGAACAATTACCTAAGTTGGGGAAAGGGTATAAATACGTGTTTTGGGTATCAGAAATGGGCGAATATTCTGCTTAGGATACTGGCTTGGATTCAAAATAACTGTAAGTAAATTCCAGGGTTTCAATGACCAATGCATTGTCGGAAGATTTTAAATCGGAGATTTCCCATTTGACGGGGTAGGCATTATGGAAAGCCCAGTTCATTATAGGTTTAGCTGATTCATCGAGTAACGAAACAACTATGCTTTTTGGTTTAATGACCTTCTCAAATCCGGAACTTAAAGTATCCTGGCACCATTGAGCGATTGGACTATTTTTAATCATTAAACCTCTTTTAAGAACCAGGTTTTGATATTTAACTCCTGACGGCACTCGGCGGGAAAATTGATTTTCTCCACCTTCTGTGATTTCCTTTGTTTCCATTTCCATGGAAATACCCGAAACTTCCTGAAAGGAGGCAAGCTGTTCACTTGATATTCCAGCAAAATTCACAGAAAAATAAAATCCGGCAGGCGGGTAAAAGGCATCACTATTTGAGTCGTTAGGCATAGGTGTTCAATTCATTTTAGAGCTTGTTCAAATTTATCGATAACTGAAAATCAATGTTTTATTCAGGATTTGATTTTTAATCACAGCAATGGAAAAATGGAAGGGGAGGAAAATTGGAGGAAAGTAGTTCTTGACCACCTTTCCATTCTTCCATTTCATCCATTTTCCCAATGGTTTAGAATATCGTT
>QQUB01000405.1 GCA_008501835.1 Bacteroidota bacterium | reverse complement strand
AACCCCTGCAAGCCAAAAAGTTCGTAAGGCTTCAATAGTTCCAATCCCCAGGGTCCGTTGGTAATTATTTCAGGAGACAGAATATTTTGTTCTGCCAACAGAGGAACAATCAGGGTGTAGGCCCAGGTGGAAAACCCGGCAATCATCGCTGCCATTGCGCCTTTTTTGGTGCCCCTTTTCCAATAAATACCCCCTATTAACACCGGGGCAAATTGGGCTACAGCCGTAAAAGAGATCAAACCAACTGATACTAAACTGTACGACATGCCGATCCACCTGAAATAACCATAGGCAAGGATAAGTACAATCACTATGATCACCCTTCGTATCCCAAGTAATCGCTGCCCCACATCATTAACTATCCGGCCGCGGATCATTGCTGATTTTAGTAAAAAAGGTATTACCAGGTTATTACTGATCATAATACTTAATGCAGTAACGGATACAATGACCATCCCAGTGGCTGCCGAAAGTCCTCCAATATATACGATCAGGGCCATTATTTCATGACCATAAGCCAGCGGGATACTCAAGACAAAAGTATCCGCGTCAACTGTTCCTCCCGGGAAAGTCAACAATCCTCCAATGGCAATTGGCAAAACAAAAATATTGATCAGCAAAAGATAGGCAGGGAACAGCCAGGAGGCCTTTTCCACATGTTTAACATTGATATTCTCGACCACCGCTATGTGGAACTGACGAGGCAATAACACAATGGCAAACATCGAAAGTACAATCAATAACATCCAGCTCCATCCGGTTAGCCCTGCAGATTCCATAGAAAAAATCCGGGCCAATTCTTCCTGTTGTATCGCTTTGGAAAAAATATCACCAAATCCATTAAAAGCTCCGTAGGTTACAAAAACGCCTACCAACAAAAAGGCAAATACCTTTACGATTGATTCAAAGGCGATCGCAGCCACCATGCCTTCATGTTTTTCATTGGGGTCCAGTTTGCGAGCTCCGAAAATAAAGGTAAAAAAGGCGAGAACGATAGCTATGTAAAATGCAAGATCGATGTAAAAAGGGGTTGCCGGACCAAAAGATATTCCTGACTTAGCTTCTTCAGACAACAGGGTTTCAAAACTTAAGGCTACTGCTTTGAGTTGTATAGAAATGTACGGTATCACCCCCAGAACCACAATAATTGTCGCCAAAACCCCTAAGGCCGTGCTTTTTCCATAACGGGAAGAAATGAAATCAGCAATAGAGGTAATCCTTTGTCCTTTGCTGATCAGGATAATTTTCTTTAAAACAATCATCCAGATGGGAGCAAAAATCACCGGTCCCAGGTAGATAGGTAAAAATCCAATACCCGTCTCCGCTGCACGGCCAACACTGCCAAAGAAAGTCCAGGCGGTACAATATACGGCAAGTGACAAGGCATAGGTATAGGGGTTATTAACCAGTTTACCTCCCTTATCAGAATGCCTTGCACCGAAGTAGGCAATCATAAAGAGCAGCAGCACGTAGGCCAGAGAAGCGGTAATGACTACACTTAATGACATTCCTGTGGAGATTGGTTAAAAATTAATTTAAGTTTCGGGTTACAGGTTTCAAGTTACGGGTTAAAAATAATATCAATATTACCCTCATTCTTCTTCCGGATCACTTAATGAAATACTGAAAATTTGCAACAATACTTCAACTCGCAACGCGTACCACGTAACCTGCCTGCCATCGTCAGGAGGCAGGCTCGTAACCATGTTTAATTATCCGTTTATCTTTTTTCTAACTATCCGGTATGTAAAAAATATCAGGAGGATCCAGATTATTGGCAGGTACAGGTATAATAGTGGAATTCCTGAAGCAGTTCTGTATTTCCCAAGAATGTTAATAATGGGAAAGTTGAATAAAATGAATGCCCCAAAGAACAAACTGATCAATTTGGCTTGTGTATCAGAAGGCATTTAATCAGGTTTTAGTGTTTGTAAATAAATCCGCGTTTCGAGTTGCGGGTTTCGAGTTCGATTATTTACAGTAAATTACTCTTTTCTTGCCGGGAATAACCCAAACCAACTGGGATTGATCAGTTTCGATTTAGCGAGTGCCCATAAAAACAATAAGGCAAAAGCGCCCATTCCAATGGAAATGAGGTACCTGCCCTGTAGTTGAGGTTCAATGAAAAACCTAAGTAATAAAGTGCCGGCAATATAAATCACCACAAACACATCTGAAGCTTTGCGCCCTAATTGTAGTTTCATATCAATAGATCTTTATTGTTGTTCAAAATCATTATTCATCAGGCTAAGGAGAAGGCTGGCTGAAATAAATCAAATGGATTTTTCAAAAATGGGAAGAACAAAACAAGGCTGTTCTTCCCATAAAAATACAAAAGTTTGGAAATTATAAATGATATGTCGATTACTCCTTAACTCAAGTTGCGATGCACCTTGAGCAAAACTCAAAAATCAATTAACAACTAACAAAAACTGTGGATCATAGTCCTAATTCTTTTGAAAGTTGTCTTTTGAAACTTGTTTTTTTGCCAAATTGCGATTTATCGGAACTTGGGTTACTTAAGCGGGGATCGATACACGGATCCGGACTATTTTGAGTTTGTGAAATTTTTATTATCTGAAAATCAACTCCTTATTCCAATCGGTTAAGAAAAATTGGATAGTTGGATAATTGGATAAACGAAAACAGTCATCCATTCTTCCATTTTATCCACTCTTCCACTTGAATTGGAATAACATTTCATGGATAACAGAAATCTCAGATCAAATTATTAAACATACTCATAACACTCACTCGTCCGTGTATCTACCTATTGGCCCCGCCTGACCCCTATGGTCCTATCAGGACCGGGATCGCATGGGATTATTAGTGGGCATGTGCATCGCCGGCTCCTCGTGGGATACGAATATCCTCGACGAGTTCCTGAACCTCCTGAGGAGGAGCTGAGGTCAACCTGGATACTACAACCGAAACTACCAGGTTTACTGCCATTGCCACAGTACCGAAACCTTCAGGAGAAATACCAAACCACCAGTCTTCAGGAGTACCGCCGCCGAAGCCGCCCAACTTATATTTGATCATATAAAACAACATCAAGATAATACCTACGATCATACCTGATACTGCTCCTTCTTTGTTCATTCGTTTATCGAAGACCCCTAGTACAATGGCGGGGAAGAAGGAGGCCGCCGCCAGACCAAAGGCCAGGGCCACCACGGCCGCCACAAAACCGGGCGGATTAATACCGAAGTACCCTGCTACTAATACTGCAATCAAAGCACCAATACGTGCCCAACGCAATTCACCTTTTTCAGAAATATCGGGTTTGATCTGCTTTTTGATCAAATCATGGGATATAGCCGTGGAAATTACCAGCAACAACCCCGCTGCCGTGGAAAGGGCCGCGGCCAAACCACCGGCTGCTACCAAGGCAATTACCCAATTAGGCAATTTCGCAATTTCAGGATTCGCCAATACCATGATATCTCTGTCTATTGTCAACTCGTTTACATCTTTGTCTGCTACGTATTGAATTATACCGTCATTGTTTTTGTCTTCGTATTTGATCAACCCGGTTCCTTCCCACTTCTTAAACCATTCAGGCATGGCTGAATACTGCTCATTACTCACCGTATTGATAAGGTTTGTTCTTGCAAAAACTGCGATTGCAGGTGCAGTTGTATAAAGGATAGCGATAAAAATCAAAGCCCATCCTGCAGATTTTCTTGCATCCGCCACTTTAGGTACTGTAAAGAAACGTACGATAACGTGTGGCAACCCTGCCGTACCCACCATCAAAGCAAAAGTAATGGCAAATACATCGATCATAGACTTGGATCCTGATGTGTATTCATTAAATCCAAGGTCCCGATGAAGTTGATCGAGCTTATCCAGCAGATAAGTACCATCTTCAGCTGTTCCGATAAATCCAATCTGAGGAATTACGTTACCGGCCATGGCAATCGAAATAAAGATCGCAGGAACCATAAAGGCAAAGATCAAAACACAGTACTGAGCCACCTGTGTATAAGTGATCCCCTTCATACCACCGAGTACCGCATAGAAGAATACGATAACCATACCAACGACCACACCCCAGTTAACAGGCATTTCGAGGAAGCGGGAGAACACTACCCCTACCCCACGCATCTGTCCGGCTACGTATGTAAATGAAACAATAATGGCACAAATTACCGCAACAGTTCTCGCGGTATTGGAGTAATAACGGTCACCGATAAAGTCGGGGACCGTAAACTTCCCGAATTTTCGAAGATAGGGTGCCAGGAGTAAGGCCAGTAGAACGTATCCACCGGTCCATCCCATAAGGAATACTGCCCCGTCATACCCCATAAAGGAGATCAATCCCGCCATCGAAATAAAGGAAGCTGCAGACATCCAGTCAGCGGCTGTAGCCATACCGTTCATAATGGGAGGAACGCCTCCACCGGCTACGTAGAATTCTTTTGTCGAACCTGCCCTTGCCCAGATAGCAATACCTATGTACAGGGCGAAAGTCAGTGCTACTAAAATAATTGTCCAGGTTTGAACACTCATGATTTTCGTTTTTTTAAGTTTCTCCGGCCAAATCAGACCAAAGTGGTTATGCGTTAGAGATCTTTAATTTGTGTTGTGTTGTGTTTATTTGTCGAACCCACGGTGTCTGTTTAGTCGATTTTCCTATCCGCGAGTTGCATAACCAGAAAATTTTTAAAATTCGTTTTGAGAAAATATCTTCCCTACTGATTTGAGAGATCAGATTTATTTCTCTCTCCAGCTTTTATTCATTTACATCGTACTCTTCATCGAGCTTATTCATTCTCCAGATGTAGACAAAAATCAGGACCACAAAAACATAGATAGATCCCTGCTGGGCGAACCAAAATCCTAATTTGGCACCACCTATTTTAACATTGTTCATGGTGTCAACCATGAAAATGCCGAATACGTAGGAAACCAGGAACCAGATGGAAAGCAGAATCACCACCGTAATGATGTTCTTTTTCCAATATTCCTTTAAATTTTTTCCAGACATGTCTTGTTAGTTTTTTTGTTAAGAAATTTGATGCGTTTGATTATTTATGGCCAAGGTCTATAGGAAAACATGTAATTGTAACCTCAGCTGAGTGAGAGCATCGGCCTGAGTAGCAATGGCCCCCTCACGGATATCTCCTGCAATCTGGTGGTATTCCAGTGTCAACTTGCAGTTATGTCCATTAATGAAATAGTTCAAACCTATATCCAGTGCAGAAACGGGATCGTCAAAACCATCATAATTGCCCATATTGTATGCGAAATAAGGCATGATCTTAGCAGATTTCACCAGGTAACCTAATTGACCATAAATCGCTGATCCGGTACCTGCCCAACGAGCCACATAGTTCTCTCCGTAATTGAAATTCATATAGGCGAGGTAAGCATTCAGAGCACCATTGGTTCCAACCGGCATATCCAGAAAGGCATCTACGGCTAAATGAGTAACACTGCTGTGTTCCCCTGTTGAAGTATTGAACATGCCATTAGGATGGGCAAAGAAACCGGCACCAATGCCAAAAACTTTTTTCTTACCGAGGTAAGTTCCCACCTGATAAGGCAATTTAGTAGATTCCTTATCCCAGAAGTTATAGCGGAAATATCCCTCTACAATCATATTCCCGGTTTGGTTACCATCGCTGTCTGGGTTTACCACACCTGTGTAGGTCAGGTCAGTCCCTTTTAAACTATAGTCTCCTGAAATATTATTCCTCAATGGAGTATTTACTGCAACGCGGTAGTCAAAATTCCCGATAGCCCCCTTTGCATAAACACCCAGGTGTCGAGCAAATTGATCAGAAACACCCAGAGAGTGCCATGCGACAAATGGTCTTGACTGATCAAGGGTCATAAAATTAAGGGTACTTTGATTTGAAAGACGGGTAAGTCCTTTCCAGTAGTGAAGTCCACCACCGACATACAGACTCTTGTTCAGCTGCAATTCACCCCAGGCACCATGAAGGAACAATTGAGGTCCGTTGCCGTTATTACCCAGAGATGTCAGATTACCTGAACTAAGACTGTTCAATCCAAAATGGGTAAGAATTAAAAATTTTGGAGAAACCTGAGCAAAGGCCAGAATTCTGGATCTACGGATGCTGGCACTCATTCCGAATTTGGAATTTTCGGCCGACAGATTATTACTGGTCGCCCAAATCTGGTGCCACATAATAAATCTGAGGTACTTCTTTCCGTCCTCGCTCAGCTTTAAAGTCAGCGGCTTGTAGGAATGATCCTCTTCCGCTTTTTCCTGTGCTGCGAGCGGCATACTCAGCATCCCTAATAACAGCAAAAGCGCGCTAAATCGTAGTAATTTTTTGATACTCATAAACACTCTCTTTTTTTAAAGTTGGTGAATAATTTTCATGTAGATTGTCTTAATTGTCGCACTAAAGTATATAAATATCTATATTTGTGCAAACATTTTAATCTTTTTCTTGATTGAATAGCAAAATCTTATAAGGAGGTAAAGTGTTTACGTGGAATAGAATTTGCACTTATAGCAAGGAATTAAGTAATGAAGGAAAGTATGACTTCAACAAGGCAAAACCTTGAAAACTTAACCCAAAAAGGGAACTGAAGACTTAAAGACTGAAGACTGAGAACTGAAGACTGATGACTGAAGACTGGGAACTGAAGACTGAGAACTGAACCCTAAATAACTTTCTTCAAAGTTTCGACGATAAAATAATAGTTATTATGCGTAAGAGAATAAAAGCTGTTTTTCCCTTCCCGGGAAACTTCGACAACACCACGGCTCTTCATAATGCGCAGGTGATGGGAAGCTACCGCCTGTTCGATACCAAGCCGGGTATGAATTTCTTTAACGGATAACTTATTGTTTTCGAAAAGCAATTCGATAATGACAATACGGATAGGATGTGCGATAGCACGAAGCACTTCGGTAGCATTTTCGAGGAAGTCTATATCAAATTCACTTTTCATAAGTAAGGCAAAATTAATAAATTAGCACAGAAGTAACAATATAGATATTTATATTCAAGATATTCAGCAGAGCTGAATGAGGCGAAGGCCAAGGTTTTGAAAGGTAAACAAATACAAGTTTGGGCCTACAGGTTTAGAGAATTATTCTTTTTAACCTCAGTGTTCACAGAGAAGGCACAGGGATCACGGGGAAGGTAATTTAACAATTTGAAACTAATTATGTACCAATAATTTGGACACAGAATATCAAATATGGTGACAGAACCCGTAACCCGAATCTCGTAACCCGCAACATTGGAAAATTATTGAAAGGCTTGAGGACACCAAAAAAATATTCAATGAAAACAAACCTCCTTTAGCCTTAGCCTAACTTTACCTTTGTACTGAAACGTTTTTATAATCAAACACATGGAAAATACCATTTCGGTCCGAATTTTTGACTTTTTAAAGAATCATCCACCCTTCAATTTCCTGGAGCAGGTGGATCTTTTAGCTATTGCGGAAAAGGTCCAGGTACAGTATTTCACAGATGATGAGGTCATTTTTAAACAGGGAGAGCCCCCGGTAGACCTTTTCTATGTCATCCATGAAGGAGCTGTTGAACTCTTCCGGGAAACAGAAGATGGAAAAGTATTGATCGACACTTGTGATGAAGGAGATGTTTTCGGATTAAGACCACTCATCGCCTCCCAGGCCTATGCGCTGACCGCAATTTCCAAAGAAGAAGCTTTGATCTATGCCATCCCTACGGAAACCTTCCTACCCCTGCTGGACAGGAATACCAAAGTCAATCACTTCCTGACTTCGAGTTTTGCCGCCGGAGAAAGAAACCCTTATGCCAAAAACAACAAAGGAAAACTCTTCTCCGAAAATGAACAGATATGGCAATCCGGGACCGACCTGCTAGAGATCCAATCCATTGAAAGAAGTAAAAAACCAGTAACCTGCAAATTGGACAGAACCGTTCAGGAAGCTGCCCAAAACATGCGCGATAAAAGAGTGGGCTCCATCGTAATTGTGGACGAAAAAGATCTACCCGTTGGCATTATCACGGACCGTGACCTGAGAAATAAAATTGTTACCGGTGACCTGCCTTTGGATACCAATGTCTCCAAAATCATGTCAAGCCCTGTTATTTGCATTCCTCCGTCCACTGCAGTTGCGGATGTACAGATCGAAATGATCCGAAAAGGGGTTCACCACCTTTGTGTGACGGAAGACGGAACTGTAAAAACGCCGGTAATTGGAGTGATATCAGAACATGACCTCCTTGTGGTTCAGGCTAATAATCCTGCGGTACTCATCCGGGAAATTACCAGAGCGAAAAACGGGTTGGACCTCAGATTTATTAGGGACAAAGCTGAGTCCTTATTGAAGAAATACCTTTTCCAGGAAGTATCCATCGCCTTTATTTCCAATATTATGTCCGAGATCAACGATGCAATTATCGCTCGTTCGATTGATCTGGCCCTAAAACAACTGGACGATGAAGGAATTTCAAGGCCGGAGGCCAACTTCTGCTGGCTGGCTCTGGGAAGTGAAGGCAGAGAGGAACAATTACTGAGAACAGACCAGGATAACGCATTGATATTCGAAGACGTTTCAAAGGAGGATTATGATTCGACAAAGAATTATTACCTCAAACTTTCAAAAATTATCACAGATATTTTGAATGAGTGTGGGTTTGAATATTGCCCGGCCGAAATGATGGCCAGTAATCCACGTTGGTGTCTTTCTTTAACGGAATGGAAAAAACAATTCGATGACTGGATTCATCGCCCGGGAA
>QQUB01000923.1 GCA_008501835.1 Bacteroidota bacterium | reverse complement strand
AAATTCCAAAACGGAGCGCAGGCTTTCTTCCGGATTTTCCTCCATTGGAATGTGGCCGCTGTTTTCCAGGATAACCATTTTCGAATCAGGAAGGTCTTCTTTAAACCTATGAGCATGGTTTACCGGCACCCAGGTATCGTGAGCTCCCCATAGTATTAAGGTTGGGGTTTGGATGGTTTTGATTTTTGAACTTAAGTCCTCGTATTCTGTTTTTGCCCGGTCAATAAAGGCCTGCCTGTTTCCGGCTCTTAAAGCCATTTGATGGTATCTGGTAATTACCTCCTCTTTAATTTTTTCGTCGTCATAATAAACCTGTCTCAGGTTGTTGCTGATAAAGAATCTGGGAGTTAACTTTTTCATTATTTGGTTGAGGACCGGAGTTCTGGCCAGGGTGAAAATCCAGGAATGCCCGTCTTCCATGGGATATCCACTGGCGTCAACGAGAATGAGTTTTTTTACTTTTTCAGGATAGGCGGCTGTGAAATTCCAGGCAATATTGCCTCCGAGAGAATTCCCTGCTAAATAAAAGGAATCAATATCCAGGCTATCTAAAAACTGATTTAAGAACATGGTGTAACTTTCAATGGAATAATCTCTTGAAGAGTGCGGGCCTGTAAGTCCAAAGGCAGGAAGGTCCATTCGGATTACCCGGTGGGTTTCAACCAATTTTTCAGCCCACTCGTCCCAGGTGTGCAGGGATGCTGCCGTACCATGGATGAGGACGAAGGGCATTCCGGCGCCTTCATCACGAAAGTGAACATCCATACCATCAATTTTAATGAATTGCGAATGTTCATTGCAGTATTTTTCCTTTAATTTTTCCGGAGGTATGTCACTCTTGTAATTAAAGAGCAGCAGTATTATCATAGTCCCCAGGATTGAATAGAGAACATATATAAAATTAAGTCTGGCTTTAGATTTTGTATTCATGAGAATATCAGCAGGTAAAAAAATAAAAAACGGCAGATCGGGAAAAAAGTCCTATCTGAGGATGGATTATGCCAAATTTTGGAATCATTCGGCAATTTTGATGATTCCAAAATTCAATTTACAAATATTTTTCACAATTTCGGGGATGTAATTCCACCGCCACGTCAATGCACCCTTATTTGTTATGGAACAATTTGCCTTTTTTGACTACAACCAAAATTTCTCACTTTTCGGGAACCAGCACCTGATCGTTATGCTATTGATGGTGGCTGCAAGTATTGGATTGCCAATATTTGCCAAGCGTTTTTTAAACCAACAGCAGCAATTGTTTTTGTTGAGATTCATGGCAGTTACCATTGCTGTTTGGGCAGTTCTGTATGTAATCATTCTGGCCTGGCTGGGAGACTTTAATTACAAAACAGATCTGCCGCTGGACATTTGTAATATTACCGCCATTTCCTTACCGTTTTTAATGTGGAATCCTAAATACAAGTACCACGAAGTTTTGTACTTCTGGATTTTAGCAGGAACACTTCAGGCCATCATTACACCGCATTTATTCAACGGTTTTCCCAACTTTATCTTTTTCAAGTATTGGTTTGTCCATGCAGGCCTGGTGGTCTTTACCATATACGCCACGGCAGTCTTTGATATGAGACCTACCATCAAAAGTCTCTGGAGGGCCTTCGTGGCACTGCAGGGATATGTTATTTTCATAACGATCGTAAATCTCCTGATCGGTTCAAATTACGTTTATGTACTTGCAAAACCACCAACGGCATCACTCTTGGATTATCTCGGACCATGGCCGTGGTATTTGTTGGTTTGTGAGCTTTTGTGTTTGGTTTTATTCTTTCTGGCCTTTTTACCGCTGCGTTTGTCCAGGAAAAAAACAGAAACTTCCATCCTGACAGAGGTTTAAGATCAGGTAGGAGGTTTTAGACAATATCCACTGCTGTATTAACTCAACACTTCTTTATTTTTTTCTTTCTTAACTTAAGTCAATGACAATGGGTTAACACCCTCCTAATTTTGTGGTATCGATTGTAAAAAAGGCCTTTGAATCGAAAAATTCATTCACTTTTTAAAACTTTTACAATGGAATCACAAATTAGAGAAACAGGAAAAATTGAAAATTATCGTTCATTTAGATTCCTCGCATTATTTGCCGGAATAGGATACCTGATCATTTTTGTTTCAGGAATTTTTGCCAACTTTTTCGTGTTGGAGACCATGATATTTCCCGGGGATGCCGTAGCTACGGCAGAAAATATTCTCACCGACCCAGGACAATTTTTAACCGGAATTATCAGCTTTGTTTTTATGGTGGTATTTGACGTGTTACTCGCCTGGGCCTTGTATCTTTTACTTAAACCAGTTAACGAAAATCTTTCCCTTTTGTCCGGTTGGCTCAGGTTGGTAAATGGGACGATCTTTTCAATTGCTTTATTTAATTTATTTGATGTATCGCTGCTTTTAAGCGGAGAAAAATACCTGGAGGTTTTTCAGCCAGATCAATTATATGCCCAGGTAATGTTGAAACTGGAAGCTTTTAACAGTGGCTGGTTGATTGGCCTTGTATTTTTTGGCGTCCACCTGTTGGTTTTAGGCTATTTAATTATCAAATCAGGTTTTGTGCCCAGGTTTATTGGTTACTTATTACTTGTGGCAGGAGCTGGTTATTTGATAGACAGTTTCGCCCAGTTCACAATGGCGAATTACGAGGATTATGCTAATGTCTTTATGTTGATTGTGGTTGTACCGGGAGTTATTGGAGAGTTGTCCTTAACTATATGGTTGTTGATAAAAGGTATCAGGAGGAGGCAAGAATAGCTCTTGCTTTTGCGGAAAGATTTTTGGAATCATCTGATATTAGAAATACTCAATTAAGTCCCATCCTGGCTCACAGGAAAAGTTTATCGTGATTCCATAAGAGGGCCTTTTCTTAGGAGAACTGGCCCTCATCTTTATAGAAAAAATCTAACGATGGTTTTCATAAACCAAGGCAGGCGTTTCTTCCGTTAATAACCGGACTTCCTTGTCGGACAAATTCGGTAACTCTTTTCCGTTTAAGATATTTGCCAACTGCTCGGGTGTTCTGAACCCAATGACGGCGGAGGCTATTGCTTCATTTTCTAAAACATAGCTGCATGCAATTCTCGAATTACTTTCCCCTAAATCTTTGGAGACGGTTTCAACTGCTTTTTGAGCCTTTATGACTTCTTGCTCTGAAATTCCAATATAGCTTTTTGAAGGTTTTCCTCCTAATAGCCCCTTGGCAAGTGTACCCCTGGTAATCACGGAAACCCCACTTTTTTGAATAAGGTCAAGACAAGTTTCTTCCGGCCTTCTGTCTAGCAGACTGTATTGCATCATAATGCTGACGATATTGGAACGGTTTAAATATTCCCGGATGACATTTGGGCGGATGGACGAAATACCATATTCCCTAATTTTTCCTTGTTCTTTTAATAATTCAAATGCTTCTATGGTTTCATCAATGGGATCATCAATGGTTCCGCCATGCAATTGATAAAGATCAATGTAGTCGGTTTGTAGCCTTTTGAGACTTTTTTCAACCGCTTTCAAAATATAATCCTTACCTGGATTCCAACGCCACGAGGTTCCATCGTTATTCCATTCATTGCCGACTTTAGTGGCCAGAATGATCTCTTTTCTTTTTTCTTTGAGGGATTGCCCCAGCAGGGTTTCGTTTAGTCCTCGGTCATAAAGATCAGCAGTGTCGAAAAAGTTTATGCCTTTTTCTACAGAAAGGTTGACCATTTCATGAAAAGTATCTGGAAAAGGTTCAAGGGACATACACCCAAGAGAGATTTCAGTTGTAAAGAGGTTGGATTTTCCTAACTTGTTGGTTTTTAACATTTTAAATTGATTTATTATTGGAGGATTCCTTCGTTTTTAAGAATATCGAGGATCTTCTCCATCATTACTCCTTTGTTGTGGAAAGTTTGTACGCCTTGCTCGTCCTGACTGCTGACATGAGCATGATGTAAACCGATGACTTTCCAGTTATCATTAAATACCGGAGAACCGCTTGAACCTTCTTCCGTGTCGGTTTTATAAAGAATGGTTTGAGTTTCCTTATCTACTTTGGTGATCTGGTTTTCATTGAGTGCAATCTGTTTGTAACCACCCATGGGGTGCTGAATGATGGTTACATGGTTATAAAGAGCTGGCTCATCGGAATATTCATCGAGATCGATATTGACATGTCCAAACTGATCTAAAGGACGTTTTGGTTCATCCTTCACTTTGATAATGGAAAAGTCATAATCTTCATTGGTGAAAAATACTTCTTCAGGAGCTAATTTATAGGTTAGCGGATCTTGTTTGTTATCCTCTGCATCCAATTGGTAATTAAAATAAAGAACGCTGTCAGCGGCTTCGGCAGTTGAACCGATCACATGATTGTTCGTCATCAACAGGTGACCCGGAAGTAAAAATCCGGTACCGACGATAGTCCTGATACCTTCTTCTGTTGGTTTATTTCTTACTTCGACCTTACAAACACTTTTCGCGTAGGTAATTCCTTTTTCCAGCCAACTGATATTTTTGAGTTTGTTGGAGATGTTTTTTTGTAACTGGACCTTGACCTGAGGTGGGGGAGGAGCGATTTCCATCGGGATGTCCTCATCATACTTCCCGGCAGGTAGCTGAGTTAGTTCTTCTGAATCTTCCTTAATCTGTTCAACGAAATACAAAATTGCTTCAGACAATCTGGTTTTTTCTACGGTGTAATATTCCTGAGTGATCAATTTCTGAAAGTACTCATCCTGAAGGCCGTTGTAACGACCCATCAACATGATCAATTTACCTTCATATTGATCATTAAGAGTACTGTTACCGCTGACATAATTCCGAAGCATTTGAAGGGCTCTTGGAATCTGATTTCTTTCAATCAGGGTATTGATTTCCCCAAAAAAACGCGTGATGTCTTTATTCATTTGCTTTAGGATTTGCTTGTTCTAATAAATCCAGATATTTGTCATTCAGGATGATTTGCAAAATGGGTCCTTCTTCTAAAATCCCGGATTTGTCTTCATTCAATCGTAGCCATTCATATGAACCGCTATTGAGACTGAACTGCTGATTTTTGTTAAAAATATAGGATTTGATTTCATAATCGCTCATTTTTATGGTGGAAATCAGGTCCCATTCTCCATCAGGAACAAAAATAACCGGAAGTTGATCAGGTTGTGTAAAATCGAGGTACAAAGCATAATCTTCTTCATTTTTCAGTACAGATTCCATGCCCTTTCTTCCGATATAGTACCGTTCTCCTTCCTGTAAATAGATGATTTTGTTGGTTTTACAATCTAAAAAAACAGCTGCCCAGTCTGTGGGTTGTACCGTCAATTGAGGTTTTTGTTCTGAAAATAACAGGGGAATTATATTAGCCAGTACAATGATATCCCCATCAACCAAAGGGAATGAATTGCCAAAAGGAATGAGTCGGCCATTTAAATGAGTGCCATTCCGGGATCTCCAGTCTTCGACCGTTCCGATCCGGTGGATCATGATATGTCTTCTTGATACAACTCTAGGCTCGAAGCCAATATGGTTATACGTAACGGCTTCTTTACCTGCATTGCGTCCGATGTAAATCTGATCGTAAAGAAAGGAAAGTTTGTAAGTTTTTTGGTCTTTCAGATTGGTGACAAACCCCCAGGCATCCTGTTTCCATTCTTCAAGAAATGATGCCTGCTCTTCCATTTCACTTTCTACCCGGCGGATGGCAATTTGATCATTACTGATTCGATAATTGTAAAGAGCTTTTTCGAAGAAAGTCAATAGTTCCTGGCCCAGTTTCAGTCCTTCTTTTCTTATGAGATCAGAATTTTGGCCTTCATATTCTTTCGCTCCCTTTCCAAAATCACGTTGTACATTACCGCTGGCTTCGAAAATGTCTTTATAAGCATCAAACAGTTCTTTAATCTTTTTGACTTTCAGGTTGGCCAAATGTTCAAGTATTCTGGCATCATCACCGTGATTTTCACCTGATAGGCTGTAACATTTTTGGGCCTTGACATAATACCGCTCGATATTTTCTTCTTCCTTTTCCATGTCATAATATTCGAGCTTCGTTCCTTTTAAGTCGAAAAGGTTCAGGTCAGCCATTTTCTCATAAGCGTTGGCAAAACCTTCATTGGCCTGACCTTTGAGATATTCATTGGTTAACTCCTTCGCCAAATCCAAAGCCTCCTCGAAATTTTTGATGGCATCAAGGAACTGATCAGGGTTTTCTTCAATCTGGTTAGTTCGTAGTTTTCCAAAATTGAGGATCAGTTCAAATTCAAATTCCCGAATCTTTTCAAGGATGCTGAAAAATTCAGGGTCGTCCATTTGGTCGATCACATTTTTACCGGTAATACTCTGATAGATCTTTTGGGCATTCCCGAATTGTTCCTGGGCCTTTTCCGGCTTGTCGAGCATATTTGACAGGCCCTGTTTGACCATTTCTTTAGCTTGTTTCAGTTCTTCGTGGATGCTCTCCAGTTTTGCCAGCCTGTTCTCCCTAACTTTTTGAGCTTCTTCCCGTCTTTTTTTTGATTCCAGTATGGGTTTTACCAGAGTATCGTGAGGAATTTCATAAAACTTTTTATCGTCAATGTCTTCTGACCTCAACAGCCGGATTTCTGAAACCAGTTTTTCCAGCGTGTCATCATCGACTCCGTAAACCTCATTGATTTGCTCCTTTAATAAGGATAACCTGGTTCCCGTGTTTTCAAAAATGAGTCCCTCTTCAATCAGCTTCCGAACTTTATGTTGCACCTCCTCATCACTAATACTTTCAATTTTGTTTTCATAATATTCGTTAAAAAGCTGGTCCAGGTTGCCTAAATCCTCAAATTCAATTTTGGGTTTAATAATATTCTTTTCTACATGCTCTCCAATATATTGCAATTGAAATGGTTCCACCTGATCTTTCATGGAAAGGTGGTCCAAAATGGCCTCAAGCGCTTTGGGAGAATATTGGAAGCTTTCTTTTCTGGAAAAATCCCCTTCTTTCGATGCAGGTACGACGAGCGCTTCTTCCGCCTGATCCTTAGACAAAGGGTCTAATTCATATAGATTATACAGCACGAAAGGCAGTTTGCCTGATAATTTATCTAAAAAGCCAATTCGATCAGAACGGATACTCAGAACGACATTAAGTTGTATGGGTTGTTCAAAAAACAACAAATCCCGGACAGTAAGGTAAGTCGGATTGTTTTTGATATCTTCTTCGAATAATTGCTCAAATTCACCCGTTTGTGTCCAGAAAAGGTTGGTTAATTTGTCCTTTAATTCCTCAACCGGTACCTGGAGCTTTTCCGCTAATTCGAAATTTTGTGGATGGCTTTTTTCTTGGATCAATGCTTTTACAAACGCTTCATTTTCATCGAGTAAATCATCAACCTTTTCACTGAAGTTGGCGGGCGTTTTTTGATGAAGTAGTTCACTGAGCCTGGAGGTGAAGGTAGCAATATCCTCTTTTTCATAGGAAGCCAGTTCCTCAAATTGATCAAATATTAACAGGATGCCTTGAAAATCAGTCTCTTTAGCTACAAATGATTTTAGCAGGTACCACAAAGAATCTTTTGCTACACCTACTTTTTCAAGACTATTTGACGGTGGGTGTTTTCGAGCCTTTATCTGTTTTATTAGTTCTTCGTAAGGGCTGGTAATTTTTTTAGACCGCAGATCATCAGAAGGGTGAAAACTGCCAAACCGGATATCGAATACAGCGAAATTTTTATCGTTTTTAAAAATCGGAATTATGCCTGCTTTCAGCAAAGATGTTTTGCCTAACCCGGAACGACTGTGGAGTACAATCATTTTTTCAAGACGAATCATGCGCTCCAATTCTTCCTTGACCTTGCTCCTGCCGAAAAAGAGATCTGCATCTTCCTCGGTAAAATAATCGGGACCAGGATATCGGTATTTTTCCATTTTTAAAAGAATTTATTTCAACCAAAATTTGAGGCGAGTTCCAGCAAATACTTCTTGAAATTGTTTTCTTCTACCTCAAAATCCTCCTTTTTAATTAATTTTTGCTGGAATTTATCCTTATTGGCATTGTAATTTCCCTGCAGTCTGATAATGGCATTTTTCTTTTTTTCTAATTTGTTTTTATCCAAAAACTCAATTATTAATTTGATGGCATTATCAATTTTGCCTTTGATGATTTCTTTATCGACTTTTTCCTTTAACTGTGGTTTTGGAACCTGAGTTCTGAGGATACCTAAATGTCCGCAAGCTCCATAAAGCTGTAAGATGAATTCCTGCACATCACATTCTTCAATAAAATCCACTTTCATCTCATTTTGATAAAAAGTCAGCATATTGCCGTTTCTTTCAGAACTTGGGCCTGGATGTTTTTTTTCGTTTTTTTCACAAGAGATCATATGGCCGTGAATACTCCTCTGTATACCCGGAGTTTCTTTTAAAAACTCGAGAATGTGCAGCATCAGGGATAAATACCATTTTTCATAGGAAAATCCCAAAAAAATGAAGTTTTGGATGGAAGAAAGGTAATCCCTGAATTTGACGTCAAAGGGTTTGTTCTCGTAAAGAGATTTCAAGTATTCAAACAGGGCTTTATAGGTATAAATGAGTGATCCGGGTACTTTGGGGTCTCCTAAAAAGTTGTATATGGTAGGTTTGTCTCGGGCTACTTCAAATTCTGCTTCGGGCTTTTGTGTTTTTTTCAGACCGTAACAATGATAATTTACGGGTATTTTACGTTTGTCAAAAACGGACTTAAGCAATAAATCCGGCGAGAAGTTCAGGACCAGTTTAAATGGAATGGCT
>QQUB01000933.1 GCA_008501835.1 Bacteroidota bacterium | reverse complement strand
AAATGGGTCCTGGAACCAGGCAAATTTAAAGTCATGGTCGGTAGTTCTTCAAGAGACATTCGACTTACCGGTGAGGTAACTTATTAAGAAAACATAAATGTCCTTTTTAAGGCCCGGGAATCACATTGATTCTCGGGCTTTTTTGTTGTGGATCCTTCCTGCCCCCTGTACGATTGGTGTTAAATTAGAATTTTATCCGTTTTTAATTGCCTTGTGTTTTAGCGCAGAGTATATGTCGGACAACAAAGGTCATAGGCCTTTAGGCCTTTTTTAGGCGAATAACACAAAGGGCTAAAGCCCTAATCTCTACGATTTGTGAATTGCCGGTTATCCCTTTTCAGAAGTTGTTGCAATTACCATTAAAGGGCTCTTATTGCCGTCGTTTTGTCATTTTTTGGTTAACCAATTACAAAAAATCTTCCAAAAACTTAGAATACTCAATTTGAACTTCTGAAATTCAAATCAAAAAATTCATTCAAAAAACAATACAATTTACTGAAAAACAAGCATTAACATTAACCAAAGTAGCATTTTAGTTCTCTTTTTGGTCTTTACTTTTCCTTTTTTAAAATAATTACGTACCTTAGAATTTTGGTTAACCAATTTAGAATTGCATACGTTTTAATTAAAAGATCAAATTATGTCCAGACTGCTTTTCCTTTTCAGCTTCGCATTCATAATCTATAGTTGTCAACAACCTGTAAACATGCAAAAAGTCGAAACCTTTGAAGCACTACAACAAGCCATAGCCAACGCTCAACCGGGTGATGAAATCGTTATGGCCAATGGGGTCTGGAAGGATGTTCAGATAAAGTTTACCGGCCAGGGAACGGAAAATGCCCCAATTATACTTCGGGCAGAAACTCCGGGAGAAGTATTTATTGAAGGAGCTTCTGATTTAAAGTTTGGAGGGGAATATCTTACCGTGAATGGGTTGTATTTCAGAAACGGCCAAACACCCTCTAAAGCAGTCATTGAATTCCGAATCAGCAAAGACACACTCGCCTATCATTGTAGGGTGACAGAATGTGTCATTGAAGATTACAATCAACTCCACCGGGACCATCCGGACCACTGGGTGGAATTCTGGGGCAGACACAATCAACTTGACCATTGCTATCTTGGTGGAAAATCCAATCAGGGACCAACCGTACGAGTCTACATTAAAGGGAACGAAAGTATCCGCAACTACCACCAGGTAGTGAATAACCACTTCGGCCCACGCCCACGCAAGGGAGGTCCACGAGCTGAAACCATGCAAATCGGGGATAGTTACACTTCTATGTCTCCTTGTAATATGTCTGTTGCCAACAACCTCTTTGAAAGATGTAACGGTGAGGTTGAGGTCATCTCCAGCAAAACCAACTTCAACGAATTCAGGAATAATGTTTTCTACAAATGCGAAGGGTCACTGGTTACAAGGCATGGCAATTACTGCATAATCGATGGTAACTACTTCATCGGTGATGAGAGTTCGGAAAATATTGGCGGCATTCGGATCATCAATACCGGCCATTGGGTAACTAATAATTATTTTTTGAACCTTAAAGGAAAAGAATTCCGCAGTCCGCTGGCTGTTATGAACGGCATTCCCAAGTCACCTCTGAACAGATACAATCAGGTCACAGATGTTGTAGTAGCCCACAATACCTGGATCAATTGTAGCTCTCCCTGGCAATTTGGGGTTGGTCAAAACCTCAGTCAAAAAGAGGTATTGCCTCCTTCAGAAATTCGTTCTGCCAGGCCAATAAGAACTACGGTTGCCAATAATGTCATTTACAATGAGACCGGCGACCCGGAACCAATTATTGAACACGACAAAGCTGATGGAGTAAAGTTTGCCAACAATTTCATCAACAACCAGGAAGTACCATTTGAAGCGAAAGAAGGGTTGGATCTCCTTGCATTTGGAATGACAAATGGTACAGACAACTTATTGGTCCCTGGAAATGAATTATCAGGAAAGGAAGTTTATAATGGATTTGATTTCGAAACCATCGAAAAGGACATTTTTGGTAATTCAAGGTCCAATAAAAACGTGGTCGGTGCTATTTGTCAAACACCTGCCGATCTTCCCGACCTGTTGGATAAACAAAAATATGGACCAAGCTGGTATTCCAACGAAAAGGAGACAACCGAAGGCAAAACACACGAAGTTTCTGTCGCGGAAAAAAATCTTGCAACAGCTATCAATGCTGCAGAGGCCGGCGATATTATTGAATTAAAACCCGGCATCTATCAAATTGACCGATCATTAGCCATTGATAAAAAAATCACCCTGCGCTCGGCTAATCCGGACAGAAAAGCTATGATCACTTTTACCGGAGACGCAACTACTCCCCTCTTTGAAATGAATCCTAAAGGCCATTTGGTTTTAGAGAACCTCTTCCTTAAAGGAAACCGCCAGAACTATGCCTTTGCCTGTCTTCAGGAAGGCATGTCCTACCTCTACAATCTGACCGTTTCCGGTTGTGATATCAGTGAATTTGACTATGTTTTAAAAGCATACAAAGGATCTATGGCGGATGACATCGTCTTTTCAGAAACAACTCTAAAGGATTGCAACAACGGCATCGAGCTTGCAGCAGAAACCAACGATAAAGGAGATTACAATACGGAGTACCTGACCATAAAAAAATGTCAATTCGAAAATATCCCTGAAAATGTGGTAGACTATTACCGAGGCGGTTACGATGAGTCCACGATCGGTGGAAACCTGACAATCACCGGCAGTACATTCTCCAACTGCGGAAGCAAAGAGGCCAACAAGATACTACTGAATACCCGTGGAATAATCAATGTGGACATTAACAATAATACATTTAAGAACAACCGGGTAAAACTGGTTGCCCTTTTGTGGGGTGCGAAAAATAACCACCACGCTGACAACCAAATCGAGCAATCAGGAAAAATCTTAGTTGAGGAAAACCTTAAACTAACCTTGATGTATTAAAACACCTAACCTGTTAATTCTGGAAAAATGAACGATAATAAAACCAAAACGTCCTTTATTAAAAAATTAATTGCCATGATAGTGGGCTTCGGCCCCGGTATTTTTGCCATCGGTTATACCATCGGTACCGGTAGTGTGACGTCCATGACGGTTGCCGGAAGCACCTATGGAATGCAGCTCTTGTGGGTATTACTGTTAAGCTGCCTGTTTTCCGGATTACTCATGTACGTTTATGGAAAATATGCTCTGGTCACCGGGGAATCGGCCCTGTTTGGGTTTAAAAATCACATCAGCGGTGGGAAAATCCTGGCCATTTTGATCATCATCGGTATTTCTTTTGGCCAATGGAATTCCCTCATGGGGATCATGGGTATTTCTTCCAACATTATTTTTGAAATAATAGCCATGTATTTCCCCGGAGTAAGGGAGAATGAATGGGCAATTGTGTTGGGTATTGCCGTAGTCATTATTAGCGTTTTTTATGGCCTCATGCTCGTTGGTAAATACACTTTCTTTGAAAAGATACTGATCATTTTTGTAAGCATAATGGGATTATCCTTCCTGTTTTCACTGATTTTTGTTCCACCTCTTCCAGCTGATGTATTAAAAGGCCTCATCCCTACCATTCCTGATGTTGAAGGTGGGAAAATGATGGTAGCCGCATTTGTAGGCACTACCATGGCTGCAGCTACTTTCCTTTCAAGGCCATTATTCGTTCAGGGAAAAGGCTGGACCATAAAGGACCTGACCCGTCAGAAAAATGACGCTATTGTTGCAGCTATTCTGGTATTTGTAGTGAGTGGCTCCATCATGGCCGTCGCCTGTGGTGCCTTGTTTTATGATGGAAAAACGGTCGTACATGTATTGGACATGGCGGGTACACTTGAACCGGTAGCAGGGAAATTTGCTCTTACCCTTTTCTTCTTCGGAACCTTAAGTGCGGGGCTTTCTTCTATCTTTCCATGTTTACTCATTGCTCCACTTTTGGTGGCGGATTATCAGTCAGGCAAAATCGACACCAATTCCAGACAATTTCGAATAATAACCGGTGTAGCCAGTATCGTAGCATTAACCGTACCTGTTTTCGGAGCAAATCCAATTGAGATCCAGATCCTGTCACAGGTATTTAATGTTTTCGTACTTCCACTGGTTATCATCGGTATAATTATCATGATCAACAAGAAGAAAATTATGGGAGCCTATAAAACGAGCCCTCTGGTTAATATAGGTCTCATCCTGGCACTGTTTTTTGCCTGTGTGGTATCCTATAACGGCATACTTGGTGTCATGGAGTATTTTTAAAAATCGCCAAACAAATAAACATGAAAAAGTTGCTCCCTTTAGGACTTTTAATGGTAATCAGTTGTTGCATGCTTATCCCGGCTACGGCACAGGAAATTCCATCAGCTAGTGTAATTCCGGTAAACGAACTACAAAATTTCCTTACCCGTGAAGCGAAGAAAAAAATCACCAAAGGCAAGGTGGTTTCAAATGCTGAACTGGCCGGCTATTTCAGAACAGAGTTCAGCAAAAATTTCTTTTATGACTGGAAAACGGTGGGGCAAAGGTTTGAAGCCTATAATCAATTATACGGCAACCAAAAACGGCATATCCGGAGAGCGGAGGATCACCTTGCCAAATATGCT
Organism: Bacteroidota bacterium; assembly: GCA_008501835.1. GTDB lineage: Bacteria > Bacteroidota > Bacteroidia > Chitinophagales > Saprospiraceae > BCD1. Next base: position 4,161 of record QQUB01000933.1, on the reverse strand, counting down.
GATTCCACCCAATGGGTTCTGCCGTTTAATTATCAGTTTGGGGAGCCGGTGAATGCCTATGCACTGCGCCACCTGGCAAGGCAACACAAAATGGTGGACATTGCTTTTCTCTATTTTTATGAGAACAAAGACCCTCAGTACATTCACTACTTCACCCGGCAAATGCAATCATTGAATGCTGCCCTGGTCAAAGGTGAATATGAAAAGATCGAAGATGGCAACGGAGTCTATGAGGTTTTCAGATCCGGATATAGAGTACTCAATTGGCTGACGATCCATAATATGTTCCTTGGACAGGAAGCCTACACGGATGAAGACCAGCTTTACACCATTGCTACCCTTTTACAACATGGTCAACACCTTTACGAACGCAACAGCCAATTCCGGTCCGGCAACCACCAGACCCGAGGCATGTCTGCACTGGCGATGTTGTCAATGCTCTTTCGGGATTTCGAAGGGACCGACCTTTGGTATGAAAGGGCTATGAAACGATTGGGTGAACACCTTGACAAAGAGATCAATGATGACGGTTTCCAGTTTGAACGGTCTGTACACTACCATATCAGCGATATTTCGAACTACTTTTATGTTTACCAACTGGCTAAGATCAGTGGCATTGAAATTGATGCGGCCTGGGAGGAACAGCTCAAATCATTATTCGAAACCCTGGTAAAAATTGCCTATCCTTCCAAAACAACACCGGTATTACAGGACGACACGGATGCGCCATGGGCTGAGGAAAATGAAATAGCAGGTACCATGACCCTGGGATATCTCTTGTTCAATAACCCGACCTATGGATATTTTGCAGCAAATAAAGTCGGGGACAGATTGTATTGGTTCCTCCAGAATCGTCAACTGGAGATGTTAAATTCCATTGACCAAAAAAGACCTAAATATAAGTCCCTGCATTTCCCGGAAACGGGTTATTACATCATGCGGGAAGGATGGAATCCGAAACACAAGATGATGATCGTTACTGCAGGATTGGATGACAAAAAACCAGATCATCAACACGCTGACATGCTGGGTATACAAGCTTATGCAAATGGAAATATTTTACTCCCCAATTACCAGGTCAGGTATTCACTTCCGGATTTTGATTTTTTCAAAAACTCCATGGTAAAAAATGTAGCACTAGTAGATGAAGAACTGCAAGGCAAACAATGGACAAGCAATAAAGGGGGAAGTGGATTCGGGAAGTTCAAATCTCTTCCTCACCCAAAAGTAATTACCTGGAAGAGCATGGACAACCTCGATCTCTTTGTTGGTTCTCATGATGGGTTTTCCAATATTGGCGTCGATTATACGCGTCAGGTGATCTACTTAAAGCATGATTTTTGGGTGGTAAAAGATAATTTCAAATCAGCCTCCAATCATGATTACAAACAAGTCTGGCAGGGGCATTACACAGACGAAAACGGCCCGGAGTTGTTGAGAAGTACCTTCCCTAACGGAAGTGGTTTTGACATTTTCCAACTGACAACTCCCGATGATATTGTCCAATCAGGAAAGCGGGGCAAGGAATGGGTGGTTCTGACAAAAAAAGACCAAACAACCTACGAATACATTACCATCATCTTTCCATTTTCGACCTATGACAAGCGAATTGATGAAACCAAAGAAAATCATGTCCTTGAAGGTTGGGCTGTTGATAAATTACCTTTTGATGCCGTTGCTAAGCATTCATTATCTCAAAAAAATGAGGCAATCCTTTTTGGTGTAAAACAGTTGGAAATGAATGGAGCAAGTCTTGTTTTTGAGCAAAAATCAGACATTCATTTTCAGTGGACAAAGGAGAAATTGGTAATTATGTCCATTGGTGACTCACTAATAAACCTGGAATTCACAAAAGCAGATGATCCCAAAAAGATCACCTTTAATCCAGGGGAGATAATTGTTTTGGATTAGACCCCATTTGATCATTCAAAATGGCTGAATATGGATCAGTTAAAAAAAACAACGCGAAGAAAATTCCTGAAAACCTCAGCCACCATTGCCTGTAGCGCACCATTTTTAGGAATAATGCCTTTGGTTGAAATGCCTGAAAATACTGATAAAAACCTTCAGGTTTTCATCTTCTCCAAACACTTGCAATTCCTTAATTACGAGGAAATGGCCGAAGCTGCCAAAGAGATTGGTTTCGACGGGGTGGATCTCACTATCCGTCCCAAAGGTCATGTAATTCCGGAAAGCGTAAAAGATGACCTTCCATTGGCCACCCAGGCCATAAAAAGTGTGGGGTTTGAACCAAACATGTTCACGACAAACATTGTAAATGTCAATGATCCGTATAGTATTCAAGTCCTGGAAACTACTGCAGAGCTGGGATATAACCTTTACAGAGCGGGCTGGCTGAAATATAAAGACGACATATCCATTAAAAATTCCATAGATCAAGCCCACAAGCAACTTAAAAAACTCTCTCGCCTTAATAAAAAATTAGGCCTTAAAGGCGCTTATCAAAATCATGCCAGAGAATACGTTGGAGCTTCCATCTGGGATATGGATTTGATCCTGGATGGGCTTTCACCGGAATATTTGGGTTGTCAGTATGATATCAGGCACGCAACGGTTGAAGGGGGCAGCAGTTGGCAAATCGGGCTACGGTTGATAAAGGATCACATCAACAGCATTGTCATCAAAGATTTCAAATGGGGAAAGGTAAATGGTGTATGGAAACCAGTGAACACCCCTCTTGGCGAAGGCATGGTCGATTTTCAACGGTACTTCTCATTTTTGAAAAAACATCAAATCAATGTACCCGTTTCCATGCATTTCGAATATGATTTGGGTGGAGCGGAAAAAGGAAAATCCAAACTGACCATTCCTCAAAAGCAGGTCTTTGCCAAAATGAAAAAGGATCTGCAATATTTGAGGAATACCTGGGAAAAGGCAGTCTGACCAGAATGTTTCGCGCAGATAACGCAGATGAATGCAGAATAAAAATTGAGCACAACAATAATTTCTGCGAAAATCAGCGAAATCTGCGCAAAATATAACAACCGGGAACAACCAAACGCTTTCAAACTTCCCTTTTCTAAATCAGGAATAGAATCAGGACGGATATTGCTGTATGAATCAATAACCCGGTCACTTTTCTTTTCATTTTCCTGCGGATAGCTATCGGAAAAAGTTCCTGGAAAGTTTCCTCGTCGTTTAACAATACATCCAGGGAACCATCTCTGACCGCATGCGGCTCTGCGGGATCTTCCGGTGACTGGTAAGGGCCCTGGTCGCTCATTTCTATAGTTTTATGGATCAAAGTATCAAAGAACTTTGAACGGCCCATATAGTGAGAAATGCTCTTGCCTTTGTCATTGGTCAGGAAGGCATACATATTCAGTAAGGTTTTCAGGTTATAGAGCCAAACGTAGATCAACCAAAAAATAATGGTATAGAACAGAATGGGGCCTGCCCAGGAAATTTGAGCGATCAAGCCCACTCCACAGGTCAGGAACAACCCGAAGAATCCAGTAGTCAATAGTCCTGAAAGCCACTTGCCTTTCATAAACATTATCAGGAGTCCCATTTTGTGCAAGCGAATGAAAGTAAATGTTCCAAACAGGATGATAAACGTAAATGAAATAAGAATAAAAATTCCGATTATTTTAGTTAGCATGATTATTTGAATTTGAATAATGGTGAGAGGAGCCATGGTTATGAAGCCACGAACCCGCCTCCTGACGTTGGAGGGCAGGTACATGAATTATTTTGATCGAATAATTTCACGAATAGGCTGGCTATCTATCCGGATGACCTCCTGACACATTATTTAGTTTATGAAAAAATTGATGGAAAAGGAGTTTGAATGGTTTCCACCTGCCGGAATAGGTCCCAAAAAAAAGGAGCCTTCCCGGCATGGCAGAAAGGCTCCTTTGGCTGTAAATTCATCTACAACAATCATCTAAACCTTCCTGCCCCTGGAGAGACAGCAACCTGATAACTGTTATGACGAATTATGTTTAGCATGACTTTTTTTTGATTATCACCCTTAATACAAAAATTATAAAGATTTAGTTCCGGGACTATTCAAAATTTCATAATATCGCATCGATTCTGTAAAATGCACTCCTATGGAGCCGATCTAAAAGGAGTGGATAAGAAGAGAAACAAATTGCAATTCTGATTGTTAACAAACAGTGCTTCATTTTAAAACAT
>QQUB01000819.1 GCA_008501835.1 Bacteroidota bacterium | reverse complement strand
GTGAAGGTTGCCGCCATATCAACCGTTTTGCATGGGGCCCGGATTTCAAAAGAGGGTATTCTGAAGACATCGAACGGGAACTCATTGACATCCCTGCTACCGTCGCTGAACTTTTACAGTTTGACCTTCCGGATTGTCAGGGTACGGTGATGGAGGAATTATTTGAATAATTGACCAAAAGGCAGAAAAACTCACTTCAATTTTAAATAACCACTTCCATGATAAAATTCTTTAGAAAAATAAGACAACAGCTCATTGAAGAGGGCAAGGTTAGAAAGTACCTGGTTTATGCTCTTGGGGAGATCCTGTTGGTTGTAGTCGGAATTCTTATCGCTTTACAGGTCAACAACTGGAATCAGGAAAAAAAGAAGAGAATCGTTGAGGAAGAATTGCTGCAAGCTTTATCCCAGGAATTCAACTATAATCTTGAACAAGCTAAATTGGTAACCGACCTTTTAAACACTGTAAAATCGAACATGATCTTAATGTTACAATTTACAGGTCCGGATTATAATCATATAAGTGTGCAGAAATTTGAAGAATTGATTTCTGAAACAGGGAAGGACGAACTGGAATATCATCCGAGCATCGGGGTGGTTCAAGACATTATCAATGCGGGGCAGTTGAACAACATTTCAAATACCGACCTACGCCGTAAGCTGGCATCCTGGGAAAGTAAATTGAGAAAACTGGATAACCAGGAAAAAATTGTTGAATCCTACCGGGAAGGTATAAAGGATATCACGATAGAAAATGGCAATATGGTAAACCTTTTTATCAATGTGGGTCTGCCGGAGTTTAAAAACATGGACTCTTCTGCATTTACTACAGACCCAAGGGTGATGTTGGCTTCACAGAAACTGGAGAACCTTATTGCCTACAAACTTGCTGCAACCAACTCCCTTGAAGCCAATTATCTGGACCTTGAAAAAGAGATTCAGGAAATCCTGGCGCTATTGGAACAGGAAATCAATCATTAAACTAATCAAAATGGAATTCACTATCAGAACCACCCTCAACACCTCCGCAGAATCTATTTACAATGCCTGGCTGTCCAGTGAAGGCCATACAGCCATGACGGGTGGAGAGGCCCGCATTACCGATCAACCCGGTGATGAGTTCACTGCCTGGGACGGATATATCTCCGGAAAAAATCTCGAACTAACTCCACCCTCCCGTATCCTGCAATCCTGGCGAACTACCGAATTCGAGGATCAAGAAGAGGATTCTGTTTTGGAAATTATTTTAAAAGACAAAGATGGCCAAACAGAAATAACCTTGATCCACAGCAACCTTCCCGCTCACGGCGAACAATATAAAAAAGGCTGGGATGACCATTATTTCCAGCCTATGTCAGCCTATTTTAATCAATAGAATTAACCTTTTTTATCGCCTTTAATAGACAAAAACAGGTATTTCTACGCTTTTCCTTGTAAAATCAATAGCCCAATTTTACACTATCATTTCTTTCTCTGTTTCAAACAAGTTCCAGATCCCTGAATAAAAAAAGACTGAAAAATCTTATAAAAAGAACCTTGAAGAACATTACTACCATTCTGTTTTTCAGGGGTTTCTTATACAGTATAACCATATTATTAATTCAAAAAATCAATTCAAAATGAGAAATCTGATTTTATTTTTGGCCGTCATCACCGGGGCGTTTTTTTTAAATGCATGCCAGGGAATAAACCAAAACAAACCTGAGACCCAGGTTGATGTCACAAGCCAAAAAGTACTTGTATTATCCATCGACGGAGGAGGAATAAAAGGCATCATTCCCACATCATTCCTCGTCAAGGTCGAAGAAGCCTTTAAGAGCGACTCCTTACAGATCTACCAGCTTTTTGATGTAATCGGAGGCACCTCAACAGGAGGTATACTTTCTGTAGGATTAACATCCCCTACCAGTAATGGTAACAAAGCAAGAACAGCGGAAGAAATCCTTGCTGTTTACCAAAATGATTGTGGAAAAATCTTTTATCCTAATGGCCAAGCTTCAGGTCCAGGCTTTTATGCAGATGAAAAAGATCTTATCGGTCATGGAGAACATGGGGTGGAGCCCTTTTTAAAATCCCTTGTAGGTGCTACCCAAACCCTTGCTGATGCAGCCAATAATCTGGCTCATAAACGAGTCAAACAGGTATTTACCACTTCTTATGTGGTTAATAGCTCCGGAGCAACCATTGCTGATCCTAAAATGGGCGTAGACTTTGGGCCATATTTATTTAACTGGCAGGATGCACTGGACTCTACCAGTCATAATTACTACCTCTGGGAAGCCGCTCGTGCGACCAGTGCTGCACCTACCTATTTCCCATTGGCCAACATCGGAGGCGGGAAAAACGGAAGATCCTCTGCCGCTGAAAAATGGGCTATAGATGGTGGAGTAATGTCTAATGATCCGGCTGTCTGGGCAATCACGGAAAGCCTTAGAACGGGAATTGCCCAAAATATAGATGAAATCATTGTGGTCTCTTTAGGATGTGGTCTGGATAGATTTAACGGAGGTTTGGGAGTTACCAACGAAGCGGTCAACCACCAGCCTTATGGGCAGAAATATGGCTTTTGGGGAGACCTGGATTGGGGTACAGACAAAATGAAAAATCTCAAAGGGGAAAAGACCCCAAGATCTGTTATAACCGAAACAGCACTTTATGCCAACCAATTTGTTCCGGCAACACAATTGGAAACCCTTGCCAACACTACAGAACTAAAATACTACCGGGTACAACTTGATCTTCCCTCAAGTTTAACCGACATGAGTGCCTGTGGTAATGTAGACAGCCTGATTGCATTTGCTAACAGAAGTTTTGATACAGGCGAAGGAAAGGTAATGCTGGATACCATCGTAAATGTTTTAAGACGAAATCAATAAAATCACAATTTATGAAAAACACCTATTACTATTTATGCCTGCTTTTAGGGGCTGTTTTTATGTTTGCAACTCCTGTTCTACAGGCCCAAACTTTCAGCAACCCCGTCCCCGTCCCGTACTTGATGCCCGGACCCCACTTTGACATAGACATTTTTGGCACACAACACAATTTTGACCCGAACGGAAGTGTAACAGATATCAACCTGAATGTTCCTTTGGCAACGTATTGCTACAATGAAATTGGCAATACAGGCATGTCTTATCTGGGACCCACTTTAATTTTCAACAAGGGAGAAAATCTGACTTTTAACATCACTAATTTCCTTCCGGACAATGCGAATACCACTGTCCACTGGCATGGTTTGAATTTGCCGGCGGAAATGGATGGAGGGCCTCACCAGGTGATCGTTAATGGAACAACCTGGTCGCCGTTTTTCCCATCAATTGATGATGTTCAAACAGCCTGGTACCACACCCACCTCATGGATTTGACTACAGATCAGGTGATTCGCGGTCTGGCAGGAATGATCATTGTTGATGATCCGGAAAACGATCCGCTGTATGATGATTTCCCACATGAATACGGGATAAACGACTTTCCTATCGTCATACAGGAAAAAGGGTTTGTATTGGATTCCACAACTACCCCTCCTACGGCAACGGCTATCAAGGCGGGAGAAAAACCTGGCAATGGGCCTTATACCCTAATAAATGGAGTAGTAGGCGGCGTATTGCACGTGCCACAGCAAGGGTTTGTAAGGCTGAGGATATTAAATGGATCCCCTCGTAAAATGTTCAACATTGGATTATCGAGGCAATTACACAATCCTAACACCTTTGAAACCATGTGGTATTTTGCGTCCGGTGGTGGTTATCTGGATCACCTTCGTTCAATGGATTCTACCTTAATGTCCGTTGGTGACCGCAGAGAATTCCTGGTCTCTTTTGAAAATCACAGCAATGGAGATACCATTTACATGAGTAACCTGTCTCTCCCGCAGGATGCCAGGTACGGAAATACACCAGGAAGTGCCTTAATGGCATTTGTTGTAGATAATACGATTGTTCCACAAAACCCGGTTTTTTCGGTTCCGTTTCAATTGGGAACTTTAGAGCCCGTACCGGGAGAGATCCACAGGACACGTGAAAAGAACCTCATGGGACAACCCAATCCACCGGGACAAGGGCAACAATGGACCATTGACGGAACACCTATGGACCTGAATGTTATCAATGATACGGTGCTCGTAAACACCAAAGAACGATGGGTCATCCACAACCTCACAGAGCATGCACACCCGTTCCATATTCATAAGGTGCAATTCCAGGTAGTTGAATATGAAGGATTATTGGGTGCAAGTGACGAATCCGGGACGTACACATTCCCGAATCTGCCAGATGAACTCGTCGGATACAAGGATGTTCAGCTGATCAGAAAAAATGCAACCCTGACCTTCGAAGCAAGGTTCGACAGTTTCCCAAGCCCGCTGGATGCCAATTACGGATTCATGTATCATTGCCATATTCTCACACATGAGGATACCAGTATGATGCATCAGTTTGTGGTAGTGGATTCTGTTGATTATTTCACCGGCAATTCCGAAGTTCAGACAGCTCTGCCTCTTGAGGTATTCCCAAATCCTGCTGGCAAAAATATTTCCTTCAAAGGAGATTATAACGATCCTGGGATACTGCGATTCTATGATCTTACCGGAAAACTTTTGAGAGAGGAAGAAGTCCTTTCATTATCAGAGTCCACGGTGCCCGTGGGTGATCTGCCACGGGGTATGGTCATCGTAGAATTCACTTCAGGGCAACAGGTTTATGTTCGAAAATTAACGCTACACTAATCACTCCAAGATCTGTAAAAAGTAAAGCATAACTAACTCTTGGTGCCATGCCAGTTCCTTACTTTTCAAGTCGGGAAGGCATGGCATTTTTATTTTGTAAATGTTGCCATTCTTAGTACTTTTATGGGTTCTGACTGGCCTCGAAAATTGGTCCGTCAGTTAATAAATTAAAACCAACCCATTTCAAAAAAATTAATCAAGGATACTGGTTACCGGTTTCAAGTTTCTGGCTTAAGAATCGTTTTTAAAAACCCAACGTTAAACAGGTATTTTGAGGAAAATCAGAAATACAAAATCTATAGCTAAACAGCCTCCAGAAACAAGTAACTTGTAACCAGCAACTTAAACAAATTATCGGTTTATGAAAAAGTACTTTTTCCTCTTACTAGTTGTTATTGGCATTTCTTCCTGTAAAACGGCTGATCCGGCTGAACCGGAAAATGACCTGACCCAATACGTCGACCTGATGATCGGTACCGATGCTACGGGGAATATGTTTCCGGGGCCAAGTGTGCCTTTCGGTGGTGTACAATTAAGCCCGGACACTTATAACGATGGTTGCTGCGCCGGTTACCATTACACACATAATACGATCATTGGATTTTCCCATACGCATTTGAGCGGAACGGGATGCGCCGATTATGGAGATGTTTTATTCATGCCAGCAGTAGGCGCAGTTAACATCATGCCTGGAACTGAGGAAGATCCTGATTCAGGGTATCGCTCCCGTTTCAGTCACGACCGGGAAACTACCTCTCCCGGATATTATAGCGTCATGCTCGATGACTATGATGTAAAAGTCGAATTGGCTGCAACTGCAAGGGTAGGTTTTCACAAATACACCTATCCTGAATCATCAGACAGTCACATCATTCTCGATCTGGAACACGACATTACCAGTGGAGAAGACCCAAAAGAAGATTGTTTTATTCGCGTAGTGAGTGATACTGAAATTGAGGGATTAAGACATTCCAGAGGATGGGCAAGTGATCAGTACGTCTATTTTGTAGCTCAGTTTTCAGAACCATTCACAGAGGCCTTACTTTTCAATGATGATCAACTTCAGGGAGATGCAAAGGAAGTAACAGGCAAGGTTGTTAAGGCTGCTTTTAAATATGCTACGGAAAAAGATCAGTCCATTATGGTCAAAGTTGGCATATCTGCTGTAAGCGTGGAAGGTGCCCGTAAGAATCTCCAGGCGGAACTAAATCACTGGGATTTTGATAAAATTGTCAATCAAACGAAAGAAGCCTGGAACAAAGAACTCAACGTGCTCCAAATAGAAGGAGGTACTGAGGATCAAAGAACAAAATTTTACACAGCGCTATATCATGCCCTGCTCACTCCAAATTTATACATGGATGTTGACGGTCAATACCGTGGTCTGGATCATGAAGTACATGCAGGGGAAGGTTTCAACTACTACAGCGTATTTTCTTTATGGGATACTTACCGTGCCCTCCACCCACTGATCAACCTGATCAGTCCGGAACGCAATGAGGACTTCATCAAAACCATGATCAAACAATATGAACATACCGGCCTTTTGCCTGTCTGGGAATTGTCGGGTTGTGAAAATAATTGCATGATCGGTTACCACAGCGTACCGGTTATTGTTGACACTTACCTTAAGGGTTATCAGGATTTTGATGTTGATAAAGCATTTGAAGCCATGCTGGCTGCCGGAGCTCAAAACAGCGAAGGTATTCTGCCTTACCGGGAATACGAATTCATACCCCGGGACAAATCGGCCAACTCCGTTTCCAAGGTATTGGAGTATGCCTATGATGACTGGACCATTGCTCAATTTGCCAAAGCCATCGGCAATGAAGAAGTTTATAAAGAGTACATCAAACGATCTCAGTTTTACAAAAACATGTTTGATCCTTCTACAGGGTTGATGCGTCCGAGATATGATGATGGCACCTGGTCAAGTCCTTTCAATCCACTGCAAATCACGATGCTCGACGGCGGTGACTACACAGAAGCCAATGCCTGGCAGTATAGTTTTTATGTACCCCATGCTGTCAACTCACACATGGAGATGTTAGGTGGTGAAGAAAACTACATTGCTAAACTGGATACTTTCTTCACCCTGGAAACCGATAATGAAGACGCTCCTTCAGACTTTGTCGGTTTATTCGGTCAATATGCACATGGAAATGAACCTGGGCACCATATGCCTTACCTCTACAATTACGCAGGGGTGCCATGGAAAGGCCAGGAATTGGTTCGCAAGACAATGCTCGAACTTTACACCACTGCCCCTGACGGACTTTGCGGAAATGATGATTGCGGGCAATTATCCGCCTGGTACCTTTTCAGCGCTATGGGATTCTATCCCGTTTGCCCGGGGCAGGATATGTACGTCATGGGTAGTCCGATTTTTGACAAGGTCACTCTGAACCTTCCGAATGGCGAACAGTTTGTTGTCAACTCCAAGAATGCTGCCAAAGAGAATATGTATGTACAGTCGGTAACCCGAAACGGCGAGGCCTACCCGTATTCATACATTTCTCATACAGATATCTTGACAGGGGGAGAGATCACCTTTGACATGGGTCCAGAACCCAATAAGGAATGGGCAGCTGCGGAAGAACACAGGCCTTATTCGGTAGAGATCGAACCGGAAAACCTGCTAAAACCATTAGGTACTGCCAAAGTATTTAATCCATTTGTTTCGACAGATCAAAGGTTGTTTTACGACGCGATTTCTTTTGACCTGGGGTGTATTTCCGAGGATGTTGATATTTATTACACCCTGGATGGCAGTGATCCTGATCAAAACAGTACTCAATATTCCGGGCCGATTTCCATAAAGGAATCTACGACCATAAAAGCAAAAGCTTATAAGGAAGGTTTTGACCCAAGTGGCATTGCCTCCCATGATTTCATGAAGGCCAATGTTAAATATGATGGGCAATACCCTAAGGTAGCCTATATGGCTCCTGCCAATGGGAAAGATGCTGCTGGTGGAGATGCTGACGGTATGTATGCCGGCAACTACACCGCTGGCGGAGATCAGGGGCTTGTGGATGGAAAACTGGGGACATTTTTATACAATGACGGCCAATGGCAGGGGTTCAATGGAAAAGATATGGAAGCAGTTATCGATCTTGGAAAATCAATGCCCGTAAACCGGGTTACCGGCGGTTTCTTGCAAAGCATCGGGGTCTGGATTTTCCACCCTGCCGAGGTTGAATTTTTGATTTCTGAAAACGGGGAGGATTTTCAGTCTCTTGGAAGTGTTGAAAACGAGATCAGCAGTAACACTGCCGTGGATGGTATAAAATATCTTTCCAGAACAGCGGATGGTCAGCAAGCACGCTGGATCAAGGTCCACGCAAAAAACATAGGCATTTGTCCTTCCTGGCACCATGGTGCCGGAGCTAAGGCCTGGGTATTTGCGGATGAGATTATCGTAGAGTGATTTAAAGAGAGGTTGTCTCATAGGTAATTGAGAAGAATTTATTACCAAATTAAGCCGAACAAATCAGTTTTTATCTGTTAGATCAGTTCGATCTGTGTTCTATTTTCACCTTAATTTAGAATAATATTCTTTGCCGGTTTTAGAAGTACTACTTATGAGACAACCTCTCCAATTATTATTCACTGCAAACTACTTTCCTTGTAATCACATCTCCTTCTGTCTTCATTATAATAAAGTAAATACCAGGCTGCAGACTAGACGATTTATCATTCAATCGGTTCCATTCCAAACTGTGCATACCAGCTTCCTTTTCAGAAGAGATCAACTGACTGATGAATTGGCCATTTACATTATAAACACAGATCTCTACCTGCATTTCTTCAGGAATATAATATCTCAGTTTCGTCTCTGTGACAAACGGATTTGGGGTCACTTTCAACGCTGGAGAATCTCCGGAAATGAAATCCTGCATCACATTCACTGGCGCTGCATACACTTCTATACCACATTCTGCCTGACCTTCAGCAATAGCGGTTGACATTAACTCCGCCAAAAAGATCAAATCATCTGCGACTTCATCAGGAATAGATTTTCCTTTTTGGTCATCGACGTGGATTATGAAACCATTCAAAGATCCAA